>DASPUW010000284.1:0-8127 GCA_035622675.1 Burkholderiales bacterium
GACCCGCACCGCAATTTTGTCGACTTTGCTCACGTGCCGGCGGTGAAGCGGCTCACGCGCATGCCCGTGTGCGTCGACCCATCCCACTCGGTCGGCGGCCGCGCACGCGCCCCCGATGGCATTCTCGATCTGATGCACGCGACCGCCCAGGCGGTGGCCGCTGGTGCCAACATGGTGCTGGTGGATTTTCACCCGGATCCGCCCAAGGCGCTGGTCGACGGGCCGCAAGCGCTGCTGCTGTCCGAGCTCGCGCACTTCCTCGAAGACGTAGCGATCGCGCGCGATGCGTACCTGCGGCGCGCCGCCGCTGCACAGCGCTATCAGACTGCGTGACCGGGCGCTGGACCGCACGCAGCATTTTTGCCAAACGCCCGGCGCTTAACGCATAATCGTCGGGCAAACAGACTCCGACAAGCGTTATGGCGGACACCGCTGCGAAGAACGCCCTGCTCAACAACCTCGAGCACCTGGGCGAGGGAACTGCGCTGGCGCAGCAGATCTTCGACATGATCGGCCATTCGAAGTTTTTCGCCGACTTCAATCGCAGCGACGTGCAGATGCTGGCCGGTTTCATGCAGGTGTACCGCGCCGAGCCGGGCAGCATGATCATCCGCGAAGGCGACATCGACGATTACATGCTGCTGATCATCTCGGGCAAGGTGGACATCGTCAAAACCGACAAGCGCGGTGTGATCCAGGCCATGACGAGTGTCGGCCCCGGCATGACGCTGGGCGAGATGTCCATGATCGACGGCGAGCCCCGTTTCGCCACCTGTATCGCAGTCGAGCCGACCACCTTCTCGGTCCTGTCGCGCGACTCGATGGTGCGCATCATTCTCGAGGAGCCGGCGCTGGGGGCGAAGCTGCTCATCAAGCTGGTCACCTTGCTCTCGCAGAGGCTGCGCCAGACCAGCTCCACGCTGCTCCATTACATGGAGCGCTGAGCCGGCTCGTGTGGGCAGCGCTCGCCCTGCTAGCGTGCTGGATGTATCTCGGCGGCGCTCAGGCCGAGGCCATTCGAGCGTGGGACGACAGCGGCGCAGAGGTCGTGCTGAGCGCGCCGGCGCGGCGCGTGGTCGCGCTCGCGCCTCACTTGACCGAGCTCGTGTATGCCGCCGGCGGCGCTGCCAGCCTGGTGGCTGCGGACCACGCCAGCGACTATCCTGCCGCCGCTGCCGATCTGGCGCGCATCGGTGATGCTTCCGGTCTCGACCTGGAGCGCATCGTCGCGCTGCGTCCGGACCTGGTGCTGGGCTGGCAGTCGGGAAACAAGCCGTCGGATATCGCCCGGCTCCGCCAGCTCGGTCTACTCGTTTTCTTGAGCGAACCCAGACGCCTGGACGACGTCGCGCACACCCTGCGCGTGCTGGGTCTCATGCTGGGCACCGCGTCGGTTGCCGAAGGCCGCGCAGAGGCATTCGAAGCTCGCCTGCGTACGCTGCGCGCACGGGCAGCGGGGCTGCGACCGGTGTCGGTCTTCTTCGAGGTCTGGCATCAGCCGCTCATCACCGTGAATGCCGACCATCTGATCAGCGACGTGGTGGCATTGTGTGGCGGGCACAATGCGCTCGGTACGCTGCCCGCGCTGGCTCCGGTCGTGAGCCTGGAGGACGTGCTGGCCCAGGACCCCGAAGTCATTTTCGCCGCCGGCCTGCCGCCCGGCGCGCTGGCGGGCTGGAGCCGCTTCCCGGGCCTCCGCGCTGTGCAGCGGCATCAGATCTTCGAGATCGCATCCGACAGCTTGACGCGCGCGACGCCGCGCGTGCTGGACGGAGCGGAACAGCTGTGCCGGCGGATCGAGGTAGCCCGCGAGTCGAGCTGAAGCGTGCCCGCTATCGCCGGAATCGCTACAGCGGTATGCACTGCCCCTTGTATAAAACCGGTCCGGTCGGCTGGCCGGTTGGAGAGCCGCCCGCTGGCTCGACGCTCATCGCCAGGCCGTAGGCCCCATCCATCATGGGAACGAGAGAGCGCGGCACGGTCAGCTCTTGCATGGGTTCCGTCCCGATCAGGCCGAGCGAGACCGGTTTGTGCTCGCCGCCGGGCAGCAGCCAAAGCTCCCACGCCGTGCCAGACGCCATCTCGGGATGGCCCATGACGCGGACGCGCAGCCTCGGCTGACCTCTGGGCTGCATCGGCCAGGATACGGTCATCGCGGGATTGGCTTCGGCGTCGGACATGACGACCACCATGGTCTCCGCGCCATGCCGTGCCGGCGACAGTGTGGCGAGCGATACGGCGAGGGCAAGTGCGCCCGCCACGCTAGCGAGACCAACGGTGCGCCAGAAAGGCAGGTTGCTCCACAGCCCGCGCCTGCGCCGTCCGGTCTGAAGTTGCTCCTGGACCCGGCGCCAGACACGGGCGGGCGGGTGAACCGGCTGCCCCACGGCGTCGAGCGGCGCCAGGCGATCCTGCCAGCGGTTCACGAGCGCGCGCAGCTGCGGGTCGTCCTTGAGCGAGCGCTCGAAGCGCCGGCGCGCGCGCCCTTGCAGTGTCCCCAGCGCATACTCGCTCGCCAGGGCCTCGCGCAGTTGTTGGTTGCGGTATTTCACCCGTGTTCCCCGGTCAGCTTCTGCCGTCCATGCAGCCCTTGAGGCGTTCGAGCCCGCGCCGGATCCAAGTCTTCACCGTGCCGAGCGGCTGCTTCAGATGCTGCGCCAGCTCGCCATGCGACAACCCGTGCGCGTACGCCAGCATGATGGTCTGCCTCTGGTCGCCGCTCAGCTGGCGCAGGCATTCGGCCAGAGCCGCCGCGTCGCGGCTGTGGCCCAGGACGAGATCGGGACCGGGTCCCTGGTCGGGCAGCGACTCGACCAACAGGTCGTAATCCTCATTGCCGCGCTCTAGATTGGGGCGCCGCAGCCAGTCGAGCGCCCGATTGCGCACGATGGCGGTCATCCACGTCATCGGTGCGCTGCGCGTCGCGCTGTACTCCGCGATGTGATTCCAAATGTTAACGAAGCTCTCCTGCAGGACCTCTTCGGCCCAGTCTTCCCGCCTCAAGATACGGATCGCAACCCCGTACAGTTTCGCGGAAGTGAGTCGGTACAGCCTGGCGAAGGCGTGCTGGTCGCGCAGCGCGCAACGCGCCATCAGCTCGGCGATCGCGTCGTTGTCAGCCACGAGGAGCGGATGGGGTTCGGGCGGGTGCCAGCGCTCAGCCGGCGCCGAGCGGGTCGCGGCCTTTGCGCCACAGCACATCGGCGTGGCCGTCGCGGCGGTTGATCACCCGGCTCAGCACAAACAGCAGGTCCGACAGCCGGTTGAGGTATTGAATTGGATACGCGCTGAAATGCTCGCTGGATGCGGCGGCGACGAGGCGGCGCTCGGCGCGCCGGCATACGGCGCGTGCCAGATGGCAAAGCGACGCTGTGCGGCTGCCGCCCGGTAGGATGAAGTCTTTGAGCGGCGGCAGCTCCCCGTTGTGCTGGTCGAGCAGCCGCTCCAGCCGTGTGACATGCGCCGGCGCGATGCGCTCGTGGCCGGGAATGGAGAGCTCGCCGCCCAACTCGAACAGGTCATGTTGAACACCGACCAGCGCCTCGCGCAGGTCGTCACCCAGCGGCTCGGCGAGCAGCATGCCGACACTGCTGTTGAGCTCGTCGACGGCGCCGATCGCCTCCACCCTGAGGCTGTTCTTGGCGACGCGCGAGCCGTCACCCAGCCCGGTCTCACCGCTGTCGCCGGTGCGTGTATAGATCTTGGTCAGGCGGTGTCCCATTTCAGAAGCTCGCGTATGGAGGTGGAGCTGCACGCCAAGCGTGACATCGCAAGGCGCTGGCATTATAGGCGTCGCGCATGCTTCTCGCCGCCGATTGACCGGCCCCGGCCTATCCGCTAGAGTTCGCGCTGGTTTCGAGATCCGCACTCTCCGCTCATGAGATCTCCAGCATGAAGCTGTCTCGCCTGACCCTCGCCTGCATTCCGCTCGCATTTGCTGCGCTATCCGCTGCCGCCTGGGCGGAAGGCGACGCGGCTGCCGGCAAGCAGAAGACCTGGACGTGCGAAGGCTGTCACGGCATCCCCGACTATCGGACCGCGTATCCCGAGGTGTACACGGTGCCCAAGCTCGGAGGCCAGAGCCCCGGCTACATCCTCAAAGCGCTGCAGGACTACAAATCGGGTTCGCGCAAGAACATGACGATGCGCGCGATCGCGGCCAAGCTGAGCGAGCAGGATATGGCCGACATCGCGGCCTACTACTCCGCCAGCGCCGGGAACTGAGTGCTACCGTTCAGCATCGAGGCCGATAGATGAACAGACCGACTGTGATTCTCGCGTTGCTGATGTCCGCCGCAGCACCGGCTTTTGGCGACGACTACGCCGCAGGCAAGGAGAAGGCAGCAGCGTGCGCTGCCTGTCATGGCCCGGAAGGCAACAAGCCGATCACGCCTGACATTCCGCGTCTTGCCGGGCAGTACTACGAATATCTGGTGCATTCGCTGAAAGCTTATCGCTCCGGCGCGCGCGAGAATGCCATGATGAGCCCGATGGCAAAGCCGCTCACCGACAAAGAGATCAAAGACGTGGCCTGGTATTTCTCCAAGCAGGCCGGCCTCGTCCACAAGTACTGAGCGCGCCGCGCATTCCACCGAGCAAGGGCCGGCGCCGCCGGCCCTTGTGCTTTTCACGCCTTGGTCTTGTGGCGGTACTCGCACAGGTCGCGGATCGGACAGGTGGGGCAGTCGGGCTTGCGTGCCTTGCACACGTAGCGTCCGTGCAGGATCAGCCAGTGATGCGCGTGGCGGCGGTACTGTTCAGGCACGAACTTCAGCAGCTTGTTCTCCACCTCGACGACGTTCTTGCCCGGCGCGAGCCCAGTGCGGTTCGCTACGCGGAAGATGTGCGTGTCTACCGCGATGGTGGGCTCGCCGAAGGCGCTGTTGAGGATGACATTGGCGGTCTTGCGCCCGACTCCCGGCAGGTTTTCGAGCGCTTCGCGATTGCTGGGGACCTCGCCGCCATGCCGCTCGATCAGCAGCCGGCAGGCCGCAAGCAGGTTCTTGGCCTTGGTGCGATACAGTCCAATGGTCTTGATGTACTCCTCCAGGCCGTCCTGACCGAGCGCCAGCATTTCGGCGGGCGAGCCGGCCGCCTGGAACAGGCGCGGGGTGGCGAGGTTGACGCTCTTGTCCGTGGCCTGAGCGGACAGGACCACCGCCACCAGCAACTCGAATGGATTGCGGTAGTGCAGCTCCGTCGCCGGCTCCGGGTTCAAGCTGCTCAGGCGGCGAAAGATGTCCTCGCGCTTGGCGGGATTCACACGAATCTCTAGAACCTATCTCATAATCGGTGGCGCAACCCGAAGGGATGGGACGAGTTTTCGCGCCCGTCGTTGTTGCTCGCTCCTCGTTTGGATCGGCTAAACGTCGTCGCTCGCGCCTAGCCGGTAATCGAAAATCGTCTCCATCGCACACGTGAACGATTATGAGATAGGTTCTAGTCAGGTCCTTGTCGCCGCGCGGCGCGCTCGGGCGCGCTCGAGCGCTGCACGCACGGCGGCCCTCTTGTGTTCGGCATTGGCCGAGGCGGGCGTAACAGGGTCATGCCTCACCGCTTCTGCGCTCTTCGCACGCTTCCGAGGCGGGCGTGTGCTGCGCTCGCGTCGCAACCTCAACTCGCGAAACGTGTAGCGCGAGCGCGCCCCAACGGCGCCTCGCTCGGGATCGGGCTCGCTCAACGCAGCGCCGCGGCGGACGAGCTCTTCGATCGAGACCATCTCGATGCAATCAACCGGGCACGGCGGCAGGCACAGCTCGCAACCGGTGCAGTGCTCGAGCAGCACGGTATGCATGAGCTGAGATGCCCCGGCGATGGCGTCGACCGGACAGGCCTGGATGCAGAGCGTGCAGCCGATGCAGCGTGCCTCCTCGATCAGCGCGGCGGTGCGCGGCTGTTCCAGCCCGTAGGCGGGGTTGAGCGGCTTGACCGGCCGTCCCGACAGCACTGCGAGCTTCGCCACGCCAGCGGCCCCTCCTGGCGCGCAACGGTCGATGTCCGCCTCACCGCGCGCGATCGCCTCGGCATACGGACGGCAGGCGGGGTAGCCGCATTTCGTGCACTGCGTCTGCGGCAGCACGGCGTCGATCCGGTCGGCGAGGTCAGCGGTCATGTAAAGCAAAAGCGAAAACTCACTTACCACGAAGGACACGAAGGAATACGAAGGAAACCGCAAGCAACGAAGGCCCCTTGCAGATCGCATTGGACGCATCGGTGTGATCACCGCGACCTGGTTTTCGATGTCGCTTCTGGTTCTGCATTTCCCTCGTGGTCCTTCGCGTCCTTCGTGGTAAACGCGTTTCGCTATCGCGTTTGCGGTCATTCAAACCTTCACGCTGCGGCGGCGCGGCGGCGCAGGCGCACGAGGCAGCGGTCGATCCACTGCGCGGTGAGCTTCTCCTGCACCGAGTTCTGCAGGAGGCGCGCGCCGAGCGCTGGAAAGTCGACGCTTTCGAGCGGCTGGTCCTGGTTGAAGCACGAGAACACATGGCTGCGCGCTCCCGTGCGCGGATCGACGTGCGGCTGCAGGCACTGGGCGCAGATCTCTTTCATCATGCACTGCATGGGCGAGTTGATCGAGGCGATGCCTGCGCAATCCGGCCGCAAATGCGCCGCCAGTGCGCCAAGGCGCGCAGCGTGCACTGCCGCCATCATGCGGTCCGAGCCGATCGCGATGACGCGATTGGCTCGGTTGAACGCAATGCTTTGCGAACCGAGCCGTCCCTCCGCGTAGGCCAGCATAGCCTGCACGATATTGCCGACGAACGTGCGGTCCTGCGGGCGCGTCGGGACGAAACCCGGCGCCTCGTCGCAGCACCACACCACGACGTCGGCGGCGGCCTCGATCTCCGCTATCTTGTAGCGGTCGGCGGTTTTTTTGTAGGCAGCGAAATACAGAACTTTCGAACCTGCGGCACGCAGGGCCGATCCGATCGAGAACAACACCGCATTGCCCAGCCCGCCGCCTGCCAGGATCACAGTCGCGCCGGACGGAATCTCTGTGGGTGAGCCAGTGGGACCCATCAGCACGACCGGCTCGCCCGGCTGCAGCAGCGCACATAGGTCCGAGGAGCCGCCCATCTCCAGCACGATCGTGGAAACCAGGCCGCGGTCGCGGTCAACCCAGGCGCCGGTCAGCGCGAGCCCCTCCATCGCGAGGCGGGTGTCATCCACGCTGAGCGCAAGCCGCTCGTAGTTCTGCAGCCGGTAGAACTGCCCGGGACGAAAACGCCGTGCGGCGGTCGGTGCGCGCACCACCACTTCCACGATCGTGGGGGTCAGCCGGATGACTTCCTGCACGCTGGCCCGCAGATCGCGATTGAGGCGCGCTTCGAACTCGGCATCGGTCAGAGCGGAAGCCGGCGCGACACCCTCCAGGACTCTGCTCACCACGGGATAGCCCTGTTTCACGCCGCCCATCGCCTTGACCACGTTGCCGAAGAAGGATGGGTGCACATCGCCGAAGAAGCTCACAAAACGTCCGTCGTCGCGCTTGGACATCAGCACGCGCACGGAATGCGGCTTGGCGCTAGCGTACACAGGTTTCACTGGAGTGCCGCGTTCATCGCAGGCCTGAAAGTATTTACCGTCCAGGTGAAAGCTGCCCGGGTCTTCGCGTGCCAGCACCGTGTTGGGTTGTGTGCCGGCCGCGATCAGGATCGATTGTGCCGGCAGCACTGTTTCGGCCCGCGCTTTGCCGCCAGTTTCGCCGGAAACGGACACGCGCAGGCCGGCGGCGTGGCCGTGCTGATCGAGCTCCACGGCCAGAGGCGTCAAGCCTTCGGCAAAGCGGATGCCTTCCTCGAGCGCCTTGTGGACTTCCTCGTGATTGAGTGTGTACGACGGGCTGTCGATCAGGCGCTTGCGATAGGCGATGGTTACGCCGCCCCACGACTGCAGCAGCTCAGTGACGCGCGGCTCGCGCCCGGCAGCCAGCGCCGCTGCGCGCTCCGCGCGGATGGCCCGCGCGTGCGCCAGGAACTCTTCCGCGATAAGGGTCTCTTCAGCGTTCCAGCGCGCGTGCACCGCGCCCTTGCCGCGCTCTGCGGCGAGGATCTCGTAGCGCTGCAGAAATTTTTCCACCTGCACCGGATAGTAGGCGAGCGATTCGGTGGCCGTGTCGATTGC
>DASPUW010000285.1:0-8772 GCA_035622675.1 Burkholderiales bacterium
ATCGACGGCCGCGGTTACGTGCTCGAGCATCCGATCCGCGCCGACTACGCATTGATCAAGGCCGAGGCCGCGGATCGCTGGGGCAATCTCGTTTTCCGTAAGACGGCCCGCAACTTCGGTCCAGTCATGGCAACCGCGGCCGGATGCACGGTCGCGCAGGTAAACCGGATCGTCGAGCTGGGTGAGCTGGATCCCGAGACGGTCGTCACACCCGGCATCTATGTGAAGCGCATCGTGCACGTTCCGCGCGCCGGACCAGCGGCGGGCCGGGCGGTGGCATAGGAGTCAGTCATGCAACGGCTCAACCGTGATCAGATGGCGGCGCGCGTTGCGCGCGATATTCCCGAAGGCGCGTGCGTGAACTTGGGGATCGGGCTGCCGACCCTGGTAGCCAACCATCTACCGAAGAACCGGGAGATCCTCCTGCACAGCGAGAATGGGGTACTGGGCATGGGGCCCGCGCCGGCCGCCGGAGAGGAGGATTACGACCTGATCAACGCGAGCAAGGATCCGGTTACGCTGCTCCCCGGAGGCGCGTTCTTTCACCACGCCGACTCGTTTGCCATGATGCGCGGTGGCCATCTCGACATCTGCGTGCTGGGCGCTTTCCAGGTTTCGGTCAAAGGCGACCTGGCCAACTGGCACACCGGCGCGCCGGACGCCATCCCCGCGGTAGGCGGGGCGATGGACCTGGCGGTCGGCGCCAAGCAGGTGTTCGTGATGATGGAGCACCTGACCAAGAGAGGGCAGAGCAAGATCGTCGAGCATTGCACGTATCCATTGACCGGTGTGGCCTGCGTAAACCGGATCTACACCGATCTGGCCGTGATCGACGTGACGTCGGAGGGGCTGCGCGTGCTCGAGATGGTGGCGGGCATGACCATCGCGGAGCTGAATCGGGCGACGGGTATCTCTTTGCTGTACGCGCGCGAGCGCGATTACGCGTAGGAATCCCACGAACCCTGCAGGTCAGGTCCTGTGGAAGCCAGTTAGCGTGCGCGCCTTCACTCACAACGCGCTGCCCGGCCGAGTGGTGTTCGGCGCCGGGTCGCTCGCCAGGCTGAGCGAGGAGATCGAGCGCCTCGGCGCACGCCGGGCGCTGGTGCTGTGCACGCCGCAGCAGCGAGAGCAGGCGCAAGACGTTGCCGCGCGCCTGGGAACCCGCTGTGCGGGCATCTTCGATCAGGCGGCGATGCACGTGCCGATCGAGACTGCCCGCGCGGCGCGCGCCGAGGCGCGCCGTCTCGATGCAGACTGCGCGGTCGCTGTTGGCGGCGGTTCCACCACTGGCCTGGGCAAGGCCATTGCACTGGAATCCAGCCTGCCGATTCTCGCCGTTCCGACGACTTATGCGGGATCGGAAATGACACCGATCTACGGTATTACCGAGGATGGCCTCAAGAAGACCGGACGCGATGCGCGCGTGCTGCCGCGTACCGTGATCTACGATCCCACACTCACGCTTGGCTTGCCGACAGGGTTATCGGCGACGAGCGGCATGAATGCGATCGCGCACGCGGTAGAAGCTTTGTACGCGGAAGATGCGAACCCGATCACCTCGATGCTCGCGGCGGAGGGGATTCGCGCGCTGAGACAAGGACTGCCGCGGGTGGTCGCCGAGCCCCTCGACCTGGAAGGCCGCAGCCGATGCTTGTACGGTGCGTGGCTGTGTGGCGCGGTGCTCGGGAGCGTGGGGATGGCTTTGCACCATAAGCTGTGCCACACGCTGGGCGGCAGCTTCAACCTGCCACACGCCGAGACCCACACGGTGGTGCTGCCGCACGCCGTAGCCTACAACCGTGCCGCCGCACCCGAGGCCATGAAGGTCGCGGCCGCTGCTCTCGATGCCGAGGATGCCGCACAGGCCCTGTATGCTCTCGCTCGCGAGCTCGGAGCACCGCTCGCCCTCAAGGACATCGGGATGCGGGAGAGCGATCTCGACCGTGCGGCGGAGATCGCGACCAAATCACCTTACTACAACCCTCGCCCAGTAGAGTACGGGGCGATCCGCAAGCTGCTCGATGATGCGTATCACGGCCGTGAACCGGCTTGAATCACTCAAGTGTATTACAACACTCACTACAGGAGGCTGGAATGAGCGAGAAAAAGAAGACTGGTGCAACGGCGCAGATCCTCGATGGTGGCCGTCGCCAGGTGATCCGGACAACCGGCGCCGCCGCGCTGGCCGCTGGCGCGGCCAGCATGCTGGGCTTCAACCCGTGGGTGTTCGCGCAAGCGGGCCGCAAGATCAAGATCGGTTACGTCTCGCCGCAGACCGGTCCGCTCGCCGCTTTCGGAGAGGCTGACAAGTTCGTGCTCGCGAACGCAATGGTGGCGCTGAAGGCCGGCATCCAGGTCGGCGGCTCGGTCCATCCGGTCGAGATCATCGTCAAGGACAGCCAGTCCAACCCCAATCGCGCGGCCGAAGTGGCCGGCGATCTCATCCTGAAAGACAAGATCGATCTCATGGTGGTGGCATCCACACCCGAGACCACCAATCCCGTGTCGGACCAATGCGAGCTGAACGGCGTACCGTGCATCTCCAGCGTCGCGCCCTGGCAGCCGTGGTTCTTCGGCCGCGGGGGAAAGCCCGGCGAAGGTTTCAAGTGGACTTACCACTTCTTCTGGGGCCTCGAGGACATCATCGCGGTGTTCACGACAATGTGGGCCTCCATCCCGACCAACAAGAGAGTCGGTGGCCTGTTTCCCAACGATGGCGACGGCAACGCCTGGGGCGACGCCAACCTCGGCTTTCCGAAGCCGCTCAAGGAGAGAGGATTCAGCCTGCTCGATCCGGGCCGCTACCAGAATCTCACGTCGGACTTCAGCGCTCAGATCGCCGCGTTCAAGAAGGACAACTGCGAGATCATCACCGGTGTCGTGATTCCGCCCGACTTCCGGACGTTCTGGACGCAAGCGCGCCAGCAGGGCTTCACCCCCAAGATCGCCTCCGTCGGCAAGGCGCTGCTGTTCCCGGCGGCGGTCGAAGCGATCGGCGACATCGCGGTCGGGCTGTCGAGCGAAGTGTGGTGGAGTCCGTCGCATCCCTTCAAGTCCTCGCTGAACGGCATGAGCTGCAAACAGTTCGCCGATGCCTACGAGAGCGACACCAAGAAGCAGTGGACGCAGCCGATCGGCTTCATCCACGCCCTGTTCGAAGTCGCGGCTGATACTCTGAAGCGGAGCAAGTCGCTGGACGACAAAGCGGCGATCCGCGACGCTCTGGTGGCCACCAACCTGAATACCATCGTGGGACCGATCAGCTGGGGGAAGGTGGCGCCGTTCCCGAACGTGGCCAAGACGCCGCTGGTCGGCGGCCAATGGGTCAAGGGCAAGAAGTACAAGTTCGATCTCGTCATCGTGGAGAACCAGACGGCGCCCAACATCCCGGTCGGCGGCAAGTTGAAGCCGATCGGCTGATTCGTGGGCGGGGCGGCGGTCGCGCGACGGATCGCAGAGCTCCCTCCCTCATGCGCGGGGCGCACGAGGGAGGGGTCGGACGGGAGCTAGTCTTTGCCCGCGTTGCTCGCGCTGGAGGGCGTCTCCAAGAGCTTTGGAGCGCTGAAGGTCGTCGACCAGGTGAGCCTCGCGGTCGAGGAGAACGAGGCGCTTGGCATCCTCGGCCCGAACGGCGCCGGTAAGACCACGCTGTTCAACTTGATCAGCGGGGATCTGCGGCCCGACGCCGGGCGCATCCTGCTCGCGGGTGAGAACATCACGGCGCTGGCGCCCCACCGCCGCTGCCGCTCCGGCATCGGGCGCTCCTATCAGATTCCACATCCGTTCTCGGGCATGACGGTGTTCGAGAATCTGCTGGTGGCCGCGGTGTTCGGCGGAGGCGCGAGCGAAACGGAGGCGGCGGCCCGCTGCTCCGATACTCTGTCCCGCACCGGTCTCGCTCGCCGCGCAAACCAGCTGGCGGGCTCGCTCACCTTGCTCGACCGCAAGCGGCTGGAGCTGGCGCGCGCCCTCGCGACGCGCCCGCGTGTGCTCCTGCTCGATGAGATCGCCGGGGGCCTCACCGAGCACGAGGCGCAGGCGCTGGTGGAAACGATCCAGGGGATTCGCGCGCAGAACGTGGCTATCGTCTGGATCGAGCACGTGGTCCACGCGCTGCTTGCCTGCGTACAGCGCCTCGTGGTGCTCAACTTCGGAGCCTTGATCGCACAGGGTGAACCGCACGCGGTGGTCACGAGCCCCGAGGTGCAGCGTGTGTACATGGGCATAGAAGTGTGAGCCCGGAGTTGTCACGAGTCACGAGTCGCGAATCACGACCATGCTCTCGACCCACGACCTGACAGCGTTTTACGGCGACTTCCAGGCGCTGTTCGGCATCGACCTAGAGGTCGACGCAGGAGAGATCGTTGCCATCATCGGGGCGAACGGCGCGGGCAAGTCCACCCTGCTCAAGGCGATCACCGGGCTGGTTCCGACGCACAGCGAGGCCGTGCGCTTCATGGGCGAGGCTATCGGCGGGCGTCCCGCGCACAGGATCTTGTCGCTGGGCGTTGCCATGGTGCCGGAAGGACGGCGTTTGTTCCCGAGTCTCACCGTCGAAGAGAACCTCCAGCTGGGTGCCTACCGGAAACGGGCGGGACCGTGGACGCTGGAGCGGGTCTACGACCTGTTCCCCGCGCTGAGGGAGAAGCGGCGCATGCCGAGCACCGCGCTCTCGGGCGGTCAGCAGCAAATGGCGGCGATCGGGCGAGCGCTGATGGCGAACCCGAAGCTGCTGATCTGCGACGAGATGTCGCTCGGCCTGGCGCCGATCGTGATCAAGAGCGTCTACGATGTGCTGCCCGCCGTCGTCGCGCAGGGCATTTCGCTGCTGATCGTCGAGCAGGACGTGGGGCTTGCGATGCGGGTCTCCCAGCGCCTCTACTGTCTGCAGGAGGGAAGGGTAGCGCTGGCCGGACGTTCGCAGGCGCTCAGCCGCGAGCAGGTTTCGGTCGCGTACTTCGGCATCTGATGAGCGGCTGGCTCGACACAATCATCCAGGGCGTTTTGCTAGGTGGGCTGTACGCTCTGTTCGCCATGGGCCTGTCGCTGATCTTCGGGGTCATGCGCCTGGTGAACATCGCTCACGGCGATCTGATTGTGCTCGCCGCGTACCTTGCGCTCGTAGTCGTAAACGCGACCGGCCTCAATCCTCTCGCCGCGCTGGCGATCTGTGTTCCCGCCATGTTCCTCATCGGCTACGTGCTGCAACGCGGCTTGCTCAACTTCACGCTCGGAGGCGACATCCTGCCGCCGCTGCTGGTCACGTTCGGCCTGTCCATCATCATTCAGAACGCGCTCTTGCAAGGCTTCTCGGCCGACCCGCGCGCGCTGCGCCTGGGCGGTTTCGAGACTGAGAGCTTTCATCTCGGGGCGGGTATCGCTGTCGGTTACTTGCCTCTGCTGGTGCTGGGCGTCGCCATTGCACTGGCCTTCGCGCTCGAGCTGCTGTTTGCGCGCATCCCGCTCGGACGCGCCTTTCGCGCCACCTCCGATGACCCCGAGGCGGCACAGCTCATGGGCGTGAACGACCGGCACGTGTACGGGCTCGCAATGGGCATCGCGTTGGGGATCGTCGCGGTGGCTGCTGTCTTCTATGGCATCCGCACCACCTTCGCACCGACCGACGGGCCGGATCGTCTGCTGTTCGCGTTCGAGGCGGTCATCATCGGTGGGCTGGGCTCGTTCTGGGGCACCCTGGCCGGAGGCATCGTGCTGGGCGTTGCGCAGACAGTCGGATTTCGCCTGGATCCGGGCTGGGGTGTGCTCACGGGTCACCTGGCGTTCCTCGTCGTGCTCCTGTTCCGGCCGACGGGGTTGTTTCCAAGGACGAGGGGATGAGAGTGAATGAGTGATGGGTCACGAACGATGTCGTTTACAGTCCAACGCGCCACCCTCGCCAGCCGCATAGGTGCGGCTGTCGCGATCCCGCTGCTCATAGCGCTTGCCACGCTGCCCTGGTGGGGGGAGTCGAGCTGGATGCGCACGTTCGTGGAGTTCGCGTGCTTGCTGACTCTGGCGCAGATGTGGAATCTGCTCGCCGGCTACGGCGGTGTGGTTTCGATCGGTCAACAGGCGTTCCTGGGGCTGGGAGCCTACGCCTTGTTCGTGCTCGCCGATCACGCGGGTGTCAATCCTTTCCTATGTGTACCGATTGCCGGGGTGATTGCTGCGCTCATCGCGCTGCCTACGTCCAAGGTGGTGTTTCGCTTGCGCGGCGGCTACTTTGCTGTCGGCACCTGGGTGGTCGCGGAGGTCTATCGACTCTTGATCGCCAACGCCTCTTTCCTGGGGGGCGGGTCCGGCAAGAGCCTGGCGGCCGTGCGGCCGTTCTCGAAGTCGGTGCGCGAATCGGTCACGTTCTGGATGGCGCTCGCCGCAGTCGTGTCCGCAATCGGATTGACGTATCTGCTGCTGCGTGCGCGCCACGGACTGGCATTGACCGCGATCCGGGACAGCGAGCGCGCGGCAGCCAGCCAGGGTATCGACGTCGATGCGACCAAACTTTGGGTGTACCTGGCATCCGCGGGTGGCAGCGGCGTTGCCGGCGCGCTCTACTACCTCAACACGGTGCGGGTGTCGCCCGACGCCGCGTTCAACGTTGGCTGGACGGCCTATATCATCTTCATCGTGGTCATCGGCGGCATCGGCACCATCGAGGGACCCATCCTCGGGACCCTGATATTCTTCCTGCTGCGCGAGACGCTCGCCGACTACGGGTCGGTCTACCTGATCGTGCTCGGCGCCGTCGCCGTGCTGGTGATGGTGAGATTTCCGCGCGGGCTGTGGGGTTACGTGCAGCAGCGCTTCGACCTGCGCTTTTTCCCGGTGCAGCGGCGCGTGCGGCTCGATGCTCCCGCGGGCGATGCACCGCAATGATTCGAGTGAGGTGAACACATGAGCGACGCCTACATCTGCGATGCCGTACGCACCCCGATCGGACGCTATGGCGGTGCGCTGTCCAGCGTGCGCACCGACGATCTGGCCGCCCTCCCGATTCGCGCATTGATCGAGCGCAATCCGACAGTCGAGTGGAGCAAGCTGGATGACGTGATCTACGGCTGCGCCAACCAGGCCGGCGAAGATAACCGCAACGTGGCCCGCATGGCGTCGCTGCTCGCCGGGCTGCCCGTCGACGTGCCCGGCGTGACGGTCAACCGGCTGTGCGGCTCGAGCATGGAAGCCGTGGGTACCGCGGCGCGCGCGATCCGCGCTGGCGAGGTGGATCTGCTCGTCGCCGGTGGCGTGGAGAGCATGTCGCGGGCGCCGTTCGTGATGAGCAAGGCGGACGCGGCCTTCTCGCGCACCGCGAAGCTCGAGGACACGACGATCGGCTGGCGCCTGGTGAATCCTCTCATGAAATCCCGCTACGGCATCGACAGCATGCCCGAGACCGCCGAGAACGTCGCGGCTGAGTTCAAGATCGGGCGATCCGATCAGGACGCCTACGCCTTGCGCAGCCAGCAGCGTTACGCGAAGGCGCGCGCTGAGGGTTTCTTCTCCGCGGAGATCGTGCCGGTCACGCTCCCATCGAAGAAAGGCGATCCCACAGTGGTGCGCGACGACGAGCATCCGCGCGAGACTTCGCTCGACGCGCTGGCGAAGTTGAAGCCCATCGTGCGCGAGGACGGGACGGTGACGGCCGGCAACGCATCCGGCGTGAACGACGGCGCGTGCGCGCTGCTACTGGCGTCCGAGGCAGCGGTCAAGACGTATGCCCTGGAGCCCAAGGCGCGCGTGCTCGCAATGGCCACGGCCGGCGTCCCGCCGCGCATCATGGGCGTCGGGCCCGCTCCGGCGATGCGCAGAGTGCTCGCGAAGGCGGGACTGAAACTCTCCGACATCGATGTCATCGAGCTGAACGAAGCGTTCGCAGCGCAAGTGCTGGCGGTGCTGCGCGAGCAGCGCATCGCGGACGACGCCGCGCACGTCAATCCCAACGGCGGCGCGATCGCGATTGGCCATCCATTGGGGGCGAGCGGCGCCCGGCTGGTGACCACGGCGCTTTACGAGCTGCAGCGCCGCGGCGACCGTTACGCGCTGTGCACCATGTGCATCGGCGTGGGGCAGGGCATCGCGCTGATCATCGAGCGCGTGTAGGCCGGGCTGGCCGCGTCGAGCTACTCATCCGGAGGAGAATCATGCGCAATCTGACCGAAGCGAATCTCACTGACGCCGTGCTAGCCAAGCTGGAAGGATCGAGCGATCCGCGCTTCAAGCAGATCATGACCAGCCTCATCAGGCATGTGCACGGGTTCGTGCGCGAAGTCCAGCTCACCGAGGCGGAATGGTTTGCCGGCATTCAGTTCCTGACCGCTACCGGGCAGAAGTGCGACGACAGGCGGCAGGAGTACATCCTGCTTTCCGACACGCTCGGCGTTTCGATGCTGGTGGACGCGATCAACCATCGCAAGCCGTCCGGCGCGACCGAGTCTACGGTGCTGGGCCCGTTCTACGCCACCGGGGCGCCGGAGCGTCCCCTCGGCGCCAACATCGCGGAGGGCGTCGAGGGCGAACCCACTTATTTCTCCGGCCGGGTGCGCACCCCCGACGGACGGCCCATCGGCGGAGCGATGCTGGATCTGTGGTCGACCGACGGCGAGGGTTTGTACGACCAGCAGCGAGGGGATGGCGAGATGCGGGCACGCGGCAAGATCAAGGCCGACGCCGATGGTCGCTACAGCTTCTGGACCATCAAGCCGGTGAGCTATCCGATCCCGACCGACGGCCCGGTCGGCAAGATGCTGCTGAAGACAGGACGTCATCCCTACCGCC
>DASPUW010000286.1:0-3266 GCA_035622675.1 Burkholderiales bacterium
GCCCGGATATGCAAGAACGGCTGCACCGGGTCAACCAGCGCCGGGAACTTCGATTTCTCGATCCTGCCGTCGACGTGCTCGACTTCGACCTCCTTGCCCACGACGCCCTTGAGCGGGTGCAGCACCACGAACCCGGTGCGCGCCGTGACGAAGTCGGTCTTCGGTGTCGCGCTCGCCGTGAACGCCAGGCTTCCGTCAGCGCGGCCCTCGATCGTTGCATCGTAGGCGATCTCCTGCGCTCCGCGGCTGCACACACCGCGATACGACACAAAGAATCCATCGGCGCGCTGCTCGACTTTGACGTCGGTCAGGCTGGGCACGTAGGTGCCCCAGTTCTCGTCGCGGACCAGAAAAGCGACAGCGCGCAGCACCTCGATTCCCGCCACCTTGACGTAGCGCAGCTGACCGTTGTCGAGCTCCACCGACAACGGACCGGCGGTGAGCGTCCGCCCGGCGACATCGGGCTGCTCAGTTCCGCACAGGGCGATGGCGCGAGAGAGTTTAGGTGTGGTCATTGTGGTTGGTTCCTCTTCACTTTATGACACGACCGACTCCGTCGTCGGGTCGATCAGCACGACGCGGTTCATGTCGATGGCGAGCTCGATCGTTTCTCCCGGTTGCGAAACGTCGTGCGCCTGCAGCTCCGCGACGACCTCGGCGCCGCCGAGGCGGAAGGTGGCATAGGTCCGCGAGCCGGTCGGCTGCACCAGCTCGATCGACGCGGTGCGGCGCACGAGGCCGGCGCGCAGCTCGCCGCCGGCGCGCGTGATGTGCTCGGGCCGGACACCGAGTGTGATCGCCTGGCCGCGGCGTCCTGCCAGCTTAGTGCTGCGGGGCGCTGGCAACGCGAGCTCGCTGCCGTCGGCGAGCGCAACAGCGAGAGCGCTCTCGCCCTGAAGGCGTGCGGGAACGAAGTTCATCGCTGGAGAACCGAGGAATCCGGCCACGTAGCGCGTCGCCGGGCGCTCGTACAGATCCAGCGGCGCCCCAGCCTGCTCGATGTGGCCGTCGCGCAGCAGCACGATACGGTCCGCCATGGTCATGGCCTCGATCTGATCGTGCGTGACGTAGATCATGGTCTTGCCCAGCTCCTGGTGCAGGCGTTTGATCTCGCCCCGCATCTCATCGCGCAACTGCGCGTCGAGGTTGGAAAGCGGCTCGTCGAACAGATACAGGCGCGCGTTGCGTACCACGGCGCGCCCGATCGCGACGCGCTGCAGCTGGCCGCCCGAGAGCTGGCGCGGATAACGATCCAGGAGGGGTTCGATAGCGAGCATGCGGGCTGCGCGCCGGACCTTGGGTTCGATCTCCGCGGCGGGGGTCCTGCGCGCGCGCAGGCCGAAGGCGATGTTGTCGAACACCGTCATGTAGGGATACAGCGCGTAGTTCTGGAACACCATCGCGATGTCGCGGTCGCGGGGTAGCACGTGATTCATCAACTCGCCGCCGATCTCGATGCTGCCCTGGTCGGCGTCCTCCAAGCCAGCGATGGTACGCAGCAGCGTGCTCTTGCCGCAGCCAGACTGGCCCACGAGGACGGTGAACTCTCCCGCGGGGATTTCGAGGTCCACGCCCTTCACGGCGTGCACGGAGCCGTAGTACTTGTGCAGGCCGGTGATCTTGAGGTCAGCCATCTCTATCCTTTCACTGCCCCGAGCGAAATCCCGCGCACCAGATAACGCTGCATGAATGCCACGACGACGAAGATGGGGAGCGTCCCGAGCACCGACATGGCCGAGATCTTGGCCCAGAAGTTGGACTGTCCGCCGAAGTAGTGCGTCACCTGGACAGTGTAGGTCACGACCTCAGTGCGGGTAAGCACCAAGGCAAACAGGAACTCGTTCCACGCGAACACGAAGGTGAAGATCGCGGTTGCGAACAAGCCGGCCCGAGCCATGGGAAACACCACCTTCCAGATCACCTGCCACCGTGTGCAGCCGTCGACCAGAGCCGATTCCTCCAACGCGGGCGGAATATCCAGAATGTAGCCGCGCATCATCCAGATCACATACGGGAGATTGAACGCCGTGTACAGCAGGACCACACCGACGTACGTGTCCACCCAGCCGAGCCAGACGTAGAGCAGAAAAATGGGAAACACCACAGCGATCGGCGGAACCATGCGCTGCGAAATGATCCAGTTGGCCAGATGCTCTCCGCCGGTCTTGAAACGGGCCAGGCTGTACGCGCAGATCGTGCCCACGAACATCGCGATCAGCGTGCTCGCACCCGCTACGACGAGACTATTGCCTACGGTCGCAGCATCGCCATCCTTGAACAGCACGGCGTAGTTGTCGAACAAGTTGTTCAACTGCGTGCTCCCCGGGTACCACTTCGGCGGGTAGGAGAAGATCTCTTCCGGTGTCTTGAACGAGATCATGAACAGCCAGTAGATCGGGAACAGGAAGAACAGCGTGATCGCCAGCGCTGCGGTCAGCCGCAGGACCAGGCGGAGGCGTTGACGTCCGTGCAGGCTATTCATCTTATCTGGCCAGCTGAACGCGCTTCAGCGCGGCGAACACCACCACCGAAAGCAGCACGATGATCAGCAGCGCGACCGCGGCGGTGTAGCTCGTCTCGAACTGCTGAAACCCTTTCACGTAGGTGAAGATCGAGATGGTCTCGGTCATCGTGCCGGGGCCGCCCTTCGTGAGCGCCCACACGATGTCGAACAGGCGGAACAGGTCGAGTCCGCGAATCAAGATCGCGACCGCCATGACTGGCCAGATCGCGGGCAGCACGATGCGGGAGAAAGTGCGCCACCAGCCGGCTCCGTCGATGGCGGCCGCTTCGAGCTGAGACTTGTCGACGTTCGCCAGTGCCGCCAGCAGCAGCAGGAACATGAACGGAGTCCATTGCCAGACTTCGGCGACGATGATGGCGGGATAGACCAGGTCCGGATTGATCGTCCACAGCAGCGTGCGCGGGCCGCCGGTAAGCCAGCCGATGATCTGGTTGATGGGGCCGAAGCGGTTGTCGAACATGAGCGACCATGTGGCGCCCGACACGATCGGGGACACCACTACCGGCAGGACCAGCAGCGCTACGAAGATCGGGCGGCCCGGCAGGCGGTCGAGAAACAGCTGTGCCATGGCCAGACCGAGGATTAGCTCGAGCGGCAGCGCGATGGCGGTGAAGATCAGGGTATGCAGCAGCGCTTCCCACAGGCGCCGGTCGTGGAACAGATGAACGAAGTTGCGGACGCCGACGAAGCTGGTGTCCACCTCGGTCATGGTGATGCCTTGAAAGCTCGCCACCAGCAGATA
>DASPUW010000287.1:0-3350 GCA_035622675.1 Burkholderiales bacterium
GGCGACGAGATCGTGCCTCTCATCAACCGCCTCGCGAAGAGCTTCCACAACGTGGTCCTCACCCAGGATTGGCACACGGCCGACCACGTGTCCTTTGCCTCTCAGCATGAGGGGAAGAAGCCGTTCGAGGCTATTCAGCTCAGCTACGGGACGCAGGTGCTATGGCCCGATCACTGCGTGCAGGGGACGGAAGGCGCAGCGATCGTGAGCGGGATCAACATCCCGCACGCAGAGCTGATTATCCGCAAAGGCTTCCACCGCGACGTCGACAGCTACTCGGCGTTCCTCGAGGCGGACCGCAAAACGCAGACTGGGCTCGCCGGCTACCTCAAGGGGCGCGGCATCAAACGGGTGTTCGTCTGCGGTCTGGCGACCGATTACTGCGTCGCCTGGTCGGCGCTCGACGCGCGCAAGTTCGGCTTCCAGGCCGACGTGATCGAGGACGCCTGCCGCGGCATCGACTTGAACGGGTCCATCGCCAAGGCCTGGGCAGACATGACCAAGGCCGGCGTCAAGCGCATCCAGTCTGCGGATATCGAGATGGCCTGAAAGCGGGAGTCAGCGCAACGAAAAAGGCGAGCCTTGGCTCGCCTTTTTTGTATGACTGAGGGCGGTTGCTAGCTCCCATTCTTCGCCGGCAGCAGGCGGTCACGGTTGGTCCTGATGGCGGCCGCGGCGAGCTCCGTCAATCCTTCGCCGTCGTGCTCATCCATCCACTGGACCAGTTCGCGCCGCATGCGCGGATCCCAGAAGCGCTTGATATGGCTGGCCACGCCTTCGATGGCGACGGCTTGGTCCGGCTCCGCGTGGAAAAACGCCGCGATCTCGTTGACCATCTTCACCAGCTTGTGCGCTTCCACCGCGGGATTCTTCCGCGCTCGGGCTAGGCTTTCGCCTGCTCATGCGCAGGCAGAAGCTCGCGCTGCCGCTTGTCGAACTCGGTAAACTGGCGCTGCCATTCGGACGGCTGTGCCACCCGGCTCACCTGTACTGCCGTCACCTTGTACTCGGGGCAGTTGGTGGCCCAATCCGAGTTGTCGGTCGTGACGACGTTCGCGCCGGAGAAGGGATGATGGAAAGTCGTGTACACCACGCCCGGCTGTATGCGCTCGGTGATCACGGCCCGTAATACCGTCTCGCCTGCGCGGCTGCGTACACCGACCCAATCGCCGTCGTGGATGCCGCGCTGTTCGGCGTCGTGGGGGTGGATCTCGAGGCGGTCTTCATCGTGCCAGACCAGATTGGCGGTGCGCCGTGTCTGCGCGCCGACGTTGTACTGGCTCAGAATGCGGCCCGTGGTGAGTAAGAGTGGATACTGGCGAGTGGTTCGCTCGTCGGTGGGAACGTACTCGGTGACGACGAAGCGACCCTTGCCGCGGACGAATTCCTGCACGTGCATGACGGGCGTTCCCTCGGGCGCCTGATCGTTGCACGGCCATTGAATGCTGCCCAGTCGATCGATCTTGTCGAACGACACGCCGTGGAACGTCGGCGTCAGGCGCGCGATCTCATCCATGATCTGCGACGGATGGTCGTAGTGCATGGGGTAGCCGAGAGCATTCGACAGGGCGATGGTGACTTCCCAGTCCGCCATGCCCGCGAGCGCCGGCATGACTTTGCGCACGCGCGAGACGCGGCGTTCGGCGTTGGTGAAAGTGCCGTCCTTCTCGAGGAAGCTCGAGCCGGGGAGGAACACGTGAGCGAACTTGGCTGTCTCGTTCAGGAAAATGTCTTGCACCACGAGGCATTCGAGCGCCCGCAACGCGGCGGTCACGTGTTGCGTATCGGGGTCGGACTGAGCCAGGTCTTCACCCTGCACGTACATGCCCTTGAACGATCCGTCCAGCGAGGCATCGAACATGTTTGGGATGCGAAGGCCTGGCTCGGCTTCCAGCTTGACCTTCCAGTCGTTTTCGAACAGCGCGCGAACCGCCGGATCGGAGACATGACGATAGCCCGGGAGCTCGTGAGGGAAGGATCCCATGTCGCACGAGCCCTGCACGTTGTTCTGGCCCCGGAGCGGGTTCACGCCAACGCCCTTGCGTCCCAGGTTGCCGGTGACCATGGCGAGGTTCGCAATGCCAATGACCATGGTGGAACCCTGGCTGTGCTCGGTCACGCCCAGGCCATAGTAGATTGCGCCGTTGCGCGCGCTCCCATACAGCCGTGCAGCAGCGCGCAGATCGGCCGCCGGTACCCCGGTGACCGTCTCCATCGCTTCGGGTGAGTTGCGCGGGTCGCAGATGAAGGCCTTCCACTTCTCGTATTCTTTCGGATCGCAGCGCGCCCGCACATAATCTTCTTTGTGCAGCCCCTCCGTGACGATCACGTGCGCCAGCGCGTTGATCACCGCCACGTTGGTCCCGGGCAGAAGCTTCAGATGGTAGTCCGCCTCGACGTGCGGCATGCGCACCAGATCGATCTGCCGCGGATCCACCACGATCAGCTTGGCGCCCTCGCGCAGCCGGCGCTTCATCTGCGAGGCAAACACCGGATGCCCGTCCGTCGGATTCGCGCCGATGACCACGATGACGTCGGCGTCCTCGACCGAATCGAAGTTCTGCGTACCGGCCGACTCGCCCAGCGTAATCTTCAAACCGTATCCGGTCGGCGAGTGACACACGCGCGCACACGTGTCTACGTTGTTGTTGCGGAACGCGGCCCGCACCAGCTTCTGCACCAGATACGTCTCTTCGTTGGTGCAACGAGATGACGTGATCCCGCCTACCGCGTCGCGCCCGTATTTGGCTTGGATGCGCTTGAACTCGGAGGCGGCGTAGGCGATAGCCTCGTCCCACGAAACCTCGCGCCAGGGATCCGCGAGGTTGCTCCGGATCATTGGGGTGCGGATGCGGTCGGGATGCGTGGCGTAGCCCCAGGCGAAGCGTCCCTTGACGCAGGAGTGCCCGTGGTTCGCACCACCGTCCTTGTTGGGGACCATGCGCACCACCTGTGACCCTTTCATCTCGGCGCGAAACGAGCAGCCTACGCCGCAGTAAGCGCAGGTGGTGATCTCGCTGTGGTCGGGCTGGCCGTTGTCGATGACGGATTTCTCCATCAGAGTCGAAGTCGGGCAGGCCTGGACGCAGGCGCCGCACGACACGCATTCGGACGACAGGAAGTCGGTTGGCCCAGCCGCGATCACGGAAGCGAAGCCACGGCTATCCACGGTCAGGGCGAAAGTCCCCTGCACCTCTTCGCACGCACGCACGCAACGCGAGCAGACGATGCACTTCGTGGGATCGAAAGTGAAGTAGGGGTTGGAGGTGTCCTTCTCGGCGCGCAGGTGATTTGCGCCGTCGTAGCCATAGCGCACCTCGCGCAAGCCCACGACGCCGGCCATCTCCTGT
>DASPUW010000288.1:0-14611 GCA_035622675.1 Burkholderiales bacterium
ATATCCTCGTGGTCGATGACGACCCCACGATTCGAGAGCTGCTGGCCGATTACCTCAGCCAGCGCGAGATACGGGTCACGGGGGTTGCCGATGGCGTCGCGATGCACAAGGCGCTCAGCGAGAGCGTGGTGGATCTCATCGTCCTCGACCTCAAGCTTCCGGCAGAGAACGGAATGAGCATTGCGCGCAAGCTGCGCGCACAGTCAGGCATCCCTATCATCATCTTGACCGGCCATGGCGACGACGTAGACCGTATCATGGGCCTGGAGCTGGGTGCTGACGACTACCTGACCAAGCCGTTCAATCCACGTGAGCTGCTCGCCCGCATTCGCACCATCCTGCGGCGTGCCCAGGCTCATGCGGCACCTCAGCCTGGCAACGCTCCCCGCGCTCGCCGTTTTGCCGGCTGGGAACTGGATCTGCGCACGCGTCGCCTCACGTCGCCCGGAGGAGAGCGGGTCGACTTGACCCACGCCGAATTCGGGCTGCTTACCGCTCTGCTGGGCGCACCGGAGCGCGTCCTCAGCCGAGACCAACTCCTGGAAATGAGTCATGGCGTTGTCGACGACGACGTGTTCGATCGCAGCGTCGACGTGCAGGTCCTGCGTTTGCGCAGAAAGATCGAATCCGACCCGAGACACCCGCAGCTCATCAGAACTCAGCGCGGCGCCGGATACTATCTTGCCGCCAAAGTCGACTCGCTTCCCTGACCGGATG
Organism: Burkholderiales bacterium; assembly: GCA_035622675.1. Taxonomy (GTDB): domain Bacteria; phylum Pseudomonadota; class Gammaproteobacteria; order Burkholderiales; family SHXO01; genus SHXO01. The sequence continues at coordinate 718 of DASPUW010000288.1, forward strand.
TCGCGTGTGAGGTCCTTTAGATCTCCTGTAGCTCGGTTTCAGCCTGTAGTGCAGCGGGGTTGCCCAGACATTCTCACGTAATCCGCGCGACGGAAGCTGTACGTTTTGTGCGGCCTGTGTTAGCCGGCCCGGTTACGGCAAATGTGAGGTGATTCCGTGAGCGACATCCTGGTGGCCGACGACGACGTGTTGACGCGTGGTCTTGTCAGCGATTGGCTGGTGGAGGCTGGGTACCGAGTACGCCAGGTCGAAGATGGCGAGGCGGCGCTGGCCGTGCTTCGCGCCCACTCCGTTCGTCTACTCATCACCGATATGCAGATGCCGCGCCTCAGCGGTGCAGAAACCCTGGTAGCCGTACGGCGCGAATTGCCCGCGCTGCCAGTGATCGCCATGTCAGCCGCCTTTGGCTCCAGGCAAACGCCCTCGATCAGAACAGCACTGGCGCTGGGTGCGTGCCGAGTGCTCGCCAAACCCTTTGCATGCCAGGAACTGTTGACGGCGGTCCGGGAGGTATTGCAGAGCACCTAGGGCGATGCCTCTCGATGAACCGGCTTGTCGACACCGCGCCAGTCCCCCGCGTGCACGACAGTGAGCGCTGGGCCGAGCCTCGTTCTCCAACCGTAGGCATCCGGCGAGGGCTGTGGCTGGGCGGTGCCGTGTTGATCAGCGCGATGGTGGTGTTTGCTGCGTACGATGCCGCGCACAGGCGGGAACTTGCAATCCAGGCGACGCAGCAAGAGGTCGCCGGCCTGGCGCGCTCGCTTGCTCAGCAGATGGCCCGATCGCTGCAAACGGCCGACGTGATCGTCCGCGACGCGGCCACCGACTCGCTGGTAGCCTCCCTGCGGGATCTGCGCTGGCTGCTGCACGAGCGCTTGCGCGACCGCGCGCAAGCAATTCCGTACGCCCGTGACGTTTTCTTGGTCGGAGCCGACGGCCAGTTGACCGCTAACGCCACCCGCTTCCCGGTGCAGCCGGCCTCGCTCGTGGGCGAGCCTTATGTGGCGGCTCATCGCGAAGAGGCGGCGTCCGGTCTGTACATTTCCGGAGCCTTCCGTCGCGCAGACAGCAGCGGGTGGAGCATCGTGCTGAGCCGCGCCGTTCGCGGGTCCAAGGGCGAATTCCTGGGGGTCGCGGCCGCCGAGCTCGATCTCGGCTACTTTCATCGATTCTACGAGGCAGTCGCCCTGGGCCCGGGCCGCGCAGTCAATTTGTTCGGCCGCGACGGGCAGCTGCTGGTCCATTATCCCGACGCCGGCGCCCCCGTTGGTCGAATCTTCCCCAATTCATCCTCGCTGCGCCCGCAGCCGCCGGGAAAGCAAGCGGTTCCCCCGATCGTCATGGACTTGGTCGATGCTCGTCGCGAGATCTACGCGGCGGAGCCAGTGCCAGGTTTTCCGATGTCGGTTGGCGTTGGTGTGGAGGAGTCGGTGGCGCTCGACGCATGGAGGACGCAAGCGCTGCACAGCGTCGTGCGGACCGGGCTCCTGTGCCTGGCGGTGTTGCTGCTGATCGGCCTGGTGGTACGGCAGCTACGCCGGCGCGAGCGGGCGGAGGAGCAGCTGGGCGTGCAGAGGGCGCTGCTCGACGAGCTGTTCGAGAGCGCGCCCGAGGCCATCGTCATGGTCGACCTGGGCGAGAGCGTGATGCGCGTGAACCGCGAGTTCACCCGTCTGTTCGGGTACACCGCCGACGAAGCCCGCGGGCGCTTGCTGAGCGACTTGATCGTGCCGGACGACTTGAAACAGGAATCGCGGCGCATCGGCTTATCGCTGGGACAGGGGCGGCACGTCGGCAAGGAGACTGAGCGCGTAGACAAGGCCGGCACACGGCTGCGCGTATCGCTGCTCGGTGCGCCCATCGTCACTGCGACCGGGCAGATCGCGAGCTACGCCATCTTTCGTGACATCAGCGAGCGCGCGTTGGCGGAGGCCGAGCGCGAGAAGCTTGCCTCACGCCTGCGGCAGGCAGAAAAGCTCGAAGCCATCGGGACCATGGCCGGCGGCATTGCGCACGACTTCAACAACATCCTCGCAGCGATACTCGGCTACGGAGACATGGCCCTGAGCACTGCCGCGGAGGGCGGTGCGCTGAGCCGACACGTGGGACACGTGATGACGGCTGCCCATCGGGCGAAGGCGCTCGTGGATCAGATTCTGGCGTACAGCCGCAGCGCCAGAGGGCGATCCGCGGCGGTAAACGCGTCCGCAATGGTCGGCGAGGCGTTGGATCTCGTGCGAGCTTCGCTCCCCCCGAGCATCGAGCTTCGCCCTCACCTCGAGGTGGGTAAGGCCACCGTGATTGCGGACCCGACTCAAGTGCACCAGCTCGTGATGAACCTGTGCAGGAACGCGATCGATGCGATGCCGACGGGGGGAACGCTCGGGGTGACGCTCGACGTCCTGGATACGCCGGCAGACAGACAGCTCTCACACGGTCTGCTGCCTGCCGGCGCCTACGTGCGGCTCTGCGTGGCAGACACCGGGTCCGGAATGACTCCCGCGGTGCTGGAGCGCGTCTTCGAGCCTTTCTTCACCACCAAGCAGGCGGGTATGGGGACGGGTCTCGGTCTCGCGCTGGTGCACGGCATCGTCACTGACCTGGGCGGGGCCATAGACGTATCGAGTGAGCCTGGGGCGGGCAGCACGTTCCAGCTCTACCTTCCTCGTTCGGCAGCCGCCGCCATGGAGAAGGAAGAAGAGAAGGCACCTTTGGCGAGAGGGCGTGGGCAATGCGTCCTGCTCGTGGAGGACGAGGAGCCGCTGATGCTGCTTACCGAGGAGATGCTCGCAGCGTTGAACTACGAACCAGCAGGATTCACTAGCGCAGCCGAAGCGCTCGCCGAGTTCCGTGCCGACCCGGCGCACTTCGATGTGGTCGTGCTCGATCACCTGATGCCGGGGATGACAGGCACCGAGCTCGCCGCACACCTACGCCAACTGCGCAGCGACATTCCCGTCGTCCTGGTGAGCGGCTACACCGGCACGATGCTCGCGCATGAAGCATCACTGGCCGGCATCAGTCAGATTTTGACCAAACCATTGGACTTTCGCCGGTTGGCGGAAGCGCTCGCGCGCGCCCTCGAACGCGCGCCAGTCGATTGATCGTGTTGGCGTCGCGCCGTCCCCAAGAATGTATCGCCCTGTTGCAAACACGCCAATCGTCAGGCCAGCGAAAGCTCGCTACGTTAGCCTAAGGCCGAGTCGGCGAAGAGTGAGCGATTATTATGGCGAGGCAGAGACTTAACCGTTCGAACGGCGACAACGGCGAGAAACCGAGAGGCTTCGACGCCGAAGCGTACTACAACGCCTTGGCGCAAATCGTACGCGCGCAGAGGATCTCGTGGAGGCAGCTTGCAAGAGAAACCGGGATCACGCCATCGACGCTCACGCGAATGGCACAAGGCCGGCGGCCGGACGCTGCGAGCTTGGCCGTGCTGTCCGCTTGGGCAGGGCTTAATCCCGCCGACTTTGTCGGAAACACGCGCCACCCTGCGCAGTCGGCGAAGAACGATTCGGGCCGGGACTCGCTGCACGCGATCTCGGGTGTTCTCCGCAGCGACCCGAATCTCCCGCCCGAAGCCGTGCGCGCCCTGGAGGACATCATCCACGTCGCGTACGGCGAGTTGAAGCGAACCCCGGCCTAGCCTCTCTCAAGCTCCGCGAGCGGCTCCGCGCTCTCCGCAGGGCCATTGGTCCGTCTGTTTCGCTCCAGGCTCGCGTAGGCCGCGCGGATTATCGTCTCGAGCGCCTGCACCGCATTCGGCGCCAGATCGGGATCGGACCTCAGCACCCCTGAAATCGCGGCCAGCGGATTCGTCGCGGTGCGCCTCTTCGACGCGACCACGAAGTCCGCGGGGTTCAAGCCGGCCCACGCCGACAGCGCAGCCAACGTGGCAGCGTCCGGGCACCTTCCGCGGCCTCGACGACTGAGCGTCGACGGACTGACCCCGATTTCCTTCGCGAGCAGCTTCCAGTTTGTATTTCGCGCAGCGACTACTTCGGCGACAACTTCGAAGAACGCGCTGACGTTGAACCCTCTGACGACATACCCTTGGCCGTCGCTGCTGCCACGTGCGCGTAACGATGCTGTCATGGCGCGACTCCTTTGAACTCCTCTCACCGAACATACCAACGAGTGCGAGTCCACGCAAGAGATTTGCCACGATTCCGCCGCGCAAGGATTGCGTAAGATCGTTCTGAATTAGCAACATTCTGTTGCGATTTAGTGTCAAGGATAATTTGGAAAGTAAGTCCCACTCTTAAGCAAGTGAATGCGACTGCATTCGAGTCGGATGTGTTCCATAGATGCAATAGATGTTGCGAGATTGACGTTATTTCTTCAAATAAGAAACAGAAAAGGCCCTTTCTGGTGGTTTGGAGCAATCTCAATTGAAGCGAGTTAAGCCGCTGCCGCAAACTACAACTGCTCCGTCGGCTTTTGTGTATTACGGGGCTGCATCAGTGAACGCGATCCATAAGTACTGCGCGCACTTACAAATCACACTCATGGACATGGAGATGGTATGAAGAAAACCCTCATCGCTTTAGCTGTGGGGTCGGCATTCGCGGCGCCAGCGGCTTATGCTGATGTCACTCTAAGCGGCAGCATCAACGCAGGCCCGGCGGTCGTGAAGACGGGCGATGGAAGCACGAATGCCGTGAATTCCCTCAACAGCACCGGGGCCGTCGCGGCGGCCGGTGCTACCCAGTCGGGGATCAATACGAACTATTCCAACATCACCATTGGCTCGCTGGAAGATTTGGGCGGAGGCCTGAAGCTCGACTTTGCCTATCAGCTTCAAGCCAATTTCCAGAGCTCGCAGAACGTAGCCCAAAACCGTAACAGCCACATCGGCTTGGTGGGCGACAGCTGGGGCGGCATCTGGTACGGCACGAATGAAATGTTGTACGAGTCGTACTACTACACGGTCGACCCGTTGGATGGCGCAGCCGGTATCGGCGGCAACCTGCAGATGCTGGGCACGCCGGGCTATGGTCGGGTGTTCGATAATCCGGGCGCGGACCCGAGCGCGTGCGGGGGAGCCGCTGCTGTCAAAGTCGCCGGTATCACCACTTCCCCCCCTCCCGCCGCTGCGGGTATTGCGTCGAGTAGCGGCGTTGCGGGCAGCGGCTGCGCGGGTTTCTATCGCCGCGATTCGAACGCCCTCTGGTACAACAGCCCGAACTTCAACGGCTTTAGCGGTGGTGTCTATGCGACCCTGCCGATGTCTGCTGTGTCGAGCGGAGCTAGCGTGTCGGGCGGAGCAACTTCGGGTGGGGCCATCAATCCTTGGCTGTGGGGTATCGGCGCCAAGTATGTCGGACCGTCGATGCCGCTCCAGGCGTGGGCCGCTTACGAGCAACACCATGACATGTTTGGTTTCGGTGCAATCTCGGGGAACTCATTCGCGACCACCGGTGCCCTGGCTGGTCAGTTCCATGGTGGTGGCTGGATCTCATCCGGCGGTTCAGCGGACAGCAGCAAGGACTACGGCGTGCAATTGGGCGTTGGCTACACGTTCGGCGACATCTTCGCGTTCGTCAACTTCGAGCAGTTGAAGTACCAGGATGACATCGATCCGGTTTTCGGCGGTAATACAGCCACGTACAAGCGCAACGCCTGGTCGATCGGCGCCAAGTGGAATGTCGCCACCGGCTACGTCGGCGGCCAGTTCATCAATGCGCTGAACGCCAGCTGTGACGGAAACATCGCCGCTATCAGCAACGCATCAGGAACGAGCTGCGGTGACACCAGCGCCTGGATGATTGGTCTGGGCTACTACCATACCCTATCCAAGCAGACCCAGGCCTACATCATGGGCAGCTATACCCACAATGCCGCGTTGAACCTCTACTCCACCGCCGGGGGTATAACGCCCGGGGGGCCTCTCGGAGCCACTGTGACGGCGCTGACGGTGGGCCTGAAGCACAGCTTCTAACAACAACGACAGCTCAGAATCGCACTCAGACGGGCGCCGCAAGGCGCCCGTTTTTTTTCGTCCTCTCCCCTCATGTGCAACGTCTGTTCCCGTTGCCGTGTTACGAGGCGCAACGCCGCTTGTCGCGCTGAAATCAACGAGAAACGCCTCGAGCACAGACTGGCCGCATGAGTCCTTTTCGCAGCTGAATCCTGGCTACGATCGGACCAGCACACGAGGAGGTCGTGATGAGGAAAGCCTTAGCAATCCTTCTGGCAATAGCCTGCGCGGCCGGCACCCTGCAGGCGATTGCTGCGGCACGGAGTACGAGTTCTGGTCCAACCGCGAGTGCGCCACCGAGCAACGAGCACGAGACGAAGAGTCCAGGTATCAGAACCGGGGATTGGGGGTATGCGACGCCACAGATGATCCCGCTTACTCCCACGCCCGTTCGCAGCTGGGGAGAGGCGATGCAGCCTGGCCCAAGAAATGGGCACGTGAGCCCTCCGCACGGGAGTTCGGTGACCGGGGGCGCCCGCCTCAACGCGCCTGGCCGGATGTAAACATAGTGACCAAAGAATGGAGAAGATCATGAGAGCGTTGTTTCTAGCGGCAACCGTCTTGAGCCTGGCGGCATGTGCAAACGCCCCTTCGTCGACATCCCGCTCGGTGAGTTGGTGGGACTACCGTCAGCAGGTGATGCAGGACCGCAACCACGGCGATCTGACTCCGGTAGCAGCGGAGGAGAAGGTTGCGGCGAAGTACCGCGAGATTTATGGCCTCGATCCGGAGATGGAGGGGGTGTTCGCGTATGACAAGCGGTTGTACGAAATGGCCGAAAACGGCACCATATCGGTCGGCGAGGCCGACACCTTCGCACTTGCGCGCATCGACCAGATCCTCGCGCGCAACGCGGCCGACGTCGAGTACCACAACTGGCTAGAGAGCCGCTTTCCGCCCAACGGGGGCGACTAGTTTTGGCGGTGTTGTGCGCGGCTGATGTCAGCAATGATGTCCGCGGAAGGTTTGTCCATTCCTCGTAGCCGATTCGACGTCGTCTTCGATTGACGTACGCCCGACCGCCGCGTTGGCAGGTCACGCGTGCGTCGTAAGGGTAGCGCAGGTTCTCCAGCCCAGAGCCGAGTACAGCAGGCAATAAGCGATCAATCCGGTTCACAACCGGGACCACACCAAGCAAGCCCAGCCACCGGGCGTCGCCTCGCAGCAGGAAGAAATACTGATGAGGGCGCACCCTGCGATGATCCGGATGATCCTGTCGACGCCACCGATGTTCGTGTGCATAAGCCTTCCTCTTAGGCGTCTGCGCGCTTCGACGCGCGTCCACAGCTAACGATTCGACGGGCTGCCCGTGGGCGGGAGTTACAACGGCCCACGGGCTCGCGCTATTCGCGCCCGGGAACGTTCGTTCGATCGCCCACGGCAAGCGGTGCGCCGTGGGGAGGAGTCGCGTGCTCGTTGCGGGGTCCGGGCTGTGTGGCCGCTCCCCAGGTCACTACGCCCTGACGTTGCAGACTCTGCGGCGGAATCAAATCCTCTCCGTCCTGAGCCGTCCAGTTTCGGCCTGAGGTGCTGACGTCCTCAGCCGGCTTCGCCGAGGATGTTGTGAGAGCCGGTGATGCGGCACTCTGTTCGTGCTTGGCGGCGACCGCTGGTAAAGCGGCGAGAACACCCACCGTTGAGATGAGAATCACGAGCGACTTTTTCATAGGAACCTCCTGTTGCTGCTCCCTGTATCCATTCGATCAGCGGTGAAGAGGCGAGTTCCAGTGCAATTCGACGCGGCCTGAGACAGCGGACGTGACGCGAGTCGTACAACGAATCGTGTCAATCAGACATGTTTGGTCGCGCGTGGACCACCCATGTCAGTACGTACGGTCGGCGGTGGTTTTGCTTCGCTAACGCCGTCTGGCGTCGCCCGAACCGGGTCTCACACCGCAGCCCTGTTGAACAAGATTAATTCGTTGCGTAAAGGCTACCCGCCTTCGTGCATATGCTTATCGCGAACGCTTCGTTGCACGAGCGCTGCTCTGACGCGAAACTCTTGTCCATGGCGCATAAGGTGAAACGCCGAAAGGCCGTTCCGCTATGCCTACGAACCACCTCCGGCACCAGACCAACGTCTGGTCTTGCGTATCTGACTATGGAGATCTGTCAATGAGCACTGTCTTGAGGGAAGTTCTGGCGGCCAATGAGAAGTACGCCGCGAGCTTCGGCGACAAGGGAAAGCTTCCCCTTCCGCCAGCACGTCAGTTCGCGATCCTCACTTGTATGGATGCGCGGCTGCATCCCTCGAAGTATGCGGGGCTGGCCGAAGGCGATGCGCATGTCATCCGCAATGCCGGCGGACGCGCAAGCGACGACGCGATCCGTTCGCTCGTGATCTCGTACAAACTACTCGGCACCAGGGAATGGTTCGTCATTCATCATACCAACTGCGGTATGGAGCTATTCAGTGACGACATCATCGCGGGCTTGCTCGAGAAGAGCCTGGAGACGGCAAAGATCGACGACAAGGGGTGGCACGACGTCGGGAAAGGTCCGGGCTCGCCGCTCGGAAAGTTCATCAAGTGGCACACGATCAGCAACCTTTCCGGCAGCGTCGTCGACGACGTCGCGCGCATTCGCAGCCACCCGCTCGTCCCCAAGACTATTCCGATCTACGGCTACATCTACGACGTGAAGACCGGCAAGCTGATCGAAGTACCGGAGGCGACCAGGATCGGTAAGGCTGGCTGATCGTTCCGTCTTCTTACCCGTGAAGGAGGATTCATGTCTACCGATCTCAAGCAGGTCTTCTCGCAAAACAAAGCCGGCCTGACGCAACACCCCGAGCAGGGTCTCGTGACATTCCAGGCCGAGAGCCGCGGACTCGGAGGACTTCATCGCCGAGTCAGTATCCGCGACTTCAGCGTCGAAGTGGACGAGCCCCCGCTATTGGGCGGTTCGGACCAGGCTGCCAATCCCGTGGAATACGCGCTCGCTGCGCTCGCCACCTGCCAGGAGATCACGTATCGCTTGCACGCCGCGGAGCTCGGCATCCCGCTGACGGATGTGTCGGTGAAGCTCGAGGGTGATCTCGACCTCCGAGGCTTCTTCGGAGCGGCTGACGGCGTGCGCTCGGGGTTCACGGAAATCCGCGGACAAGTCCGCTTCGATAGTCCCGCTTCGCCCGAGCAGCTCGAGCGCCTCAAAGACGTGGTCGATGCGCATTGCCCGGTGCTGGACCTGTTTCGCAACCCGACACCGGTCAAGCTCCAAGTCGCAGAGTTTGGGAGACCGGGTGCCGTGAGGGAGATTGCGGCTTAGAACTGTCGGTCTGGAAGGGTGGGCGGAGATCCCGCTCACCCCCGGTCGCGTCCTGGAGTGGCCGGCGCGAGCGCCTACCACTGCGGAACGGTGGTGCCGGCGCTTTCAGTGGCGCTGCGGCAGCAGCGGGCAGAGAAGGCCTCTGTACGACGCTTCCGGCGAGTTGTAAGTTCGGCCCACCCGTGTGAGCTCATCTGTGGCCCTTTGTTCAAATATGTGTATATGCACTATAATGCCGGGCCATGATTGAGATCAAACCCTCAGCATCAGGCAAGCCAAGTGGTGCAGGTGGCTGCACGTGCTTCAAGCTGCGTCGCTTGACGCGTCGCGTTACCGCGGTGTACGACCGCGCGCTCTCCGATGCGGGCATGCGCGTCACCCAATACTCGCTGCTCGCGCATCTGCGTGGCTTGCGCGGCGTTGCCGTGTCGGAGCTGGCGGAGATGCTGGACATGGACCGCACGACACTCACGCGCAATCTCCGGCCTCTCGTCGAGGCGGGATGGATCGCCGTCAGGCCGAGCGCGGAAGATGCGCGCATTCGCCTGGTTCACATCACGCCGTCTGGGGAGGCGCGCTGGCAAGCCGCGCGCGTCTGCTGGCGGCAGGCACAGCGCGAAGTCAACGGAACGATCGGCTCGGCGGGTGTGGTCGAGCTGCACCGGATGCTGGATCATTGTGTGCCGCTGTTTCGCGTGGCGGCGGGGGCGCAGGAAGGCTCCGAGTGAGCGCGTCAACTGCTCGCACATCGCTCTGGCCCCTGGTGTTGGCGGCTGCGGCAATCTGCGCGATCACCATGGGCGCACGCCAATCGCTGGGTCTGTTCGTGTCGCCCTTGAACACCGCGACCGGCTTCGGGATCGTGACCATCAGCTTCGCCATGGCCGTCGGACAATTCACGTGGGGAGCATCACAACCGATATTCGGTGCCATCGCCGACCGCTATGGCCCAGCTCCGGTGATCGTGCTCGGTGGTGTGCTGCTGGCGATCGGCACTGCGCTGACTCCGTTCGCGACGAGCCCATGGATGCTCCTCGTTGCCACGGGCCTGCTCACGCAAGCCGGGGCGGGCGCAGCGAGCTTCTCGGTCCTCATCGGCGCGACAGCGCAGCGGCTGCCGTTCGAGAAACGCGCTTTCGCAGCCGGCTTCATCAACGCCGGTGGAAGCTTCGGGCAATTCCTGTTTGCGCTGATAAATCAGGCATTGATCAGCACGCTGGGATGGGTCATCGCGATGATCAGTATGGCGTGTGTGGCGCTCGCTACATTGCCGCTCGCACGCCCGTTTCGGCGACAACCAGCTGCTCGGGCCGCGTTGCTATCAAGCGCGGGCTCGACAACATCCAATGAGCTGACGCTGCGCGGCCAGCTGCGTATCGCCGCCCGCGACAGGAGCTACTGGTTGCTGCATGCGGGGTTTTTCACGTGCGGCTTTCACATCGCCTTCCTCATTACCCACCTGCCCGGAGAGATACAACTGTGCGGGCTTTCAGCCGGTGTGGCCGCCACTTCGATCGCAATCATCGGGCTTGCAAACATCGCTGGCAGCTTGACCGCGGGTGCGCTGGGAAGCGTCTACCGGATGAAGTGGCTGCTGTTCTGGATGTACTTCTCGCGAGCGGCTGCGATCGCGATCTATCTCGCCGCGCCGAAGACGGCGCTCACGTTCTACGTGTTCGCGCTTGTGCTCGGCTTCACGTGGCTTTCCACCGTACCTCCGACCGCGGGGCTGGTTGGCAAGCTGTTCGGCACACGCTATCTCGCCACGTTGTTCGGCCTGACTCTGCTCTCGCATCAGATCGGAGCGTTCTTCGGCGCCTGGCTCGGCGGCCTTGCGCTCGCCAGCACTGGCAGCTACGCCTGGATGTGGTACGCCGACAGTGTCCTCGCGCTGGCGGCTGCGTTCGTCAACCTGCCCATCGAGGAAGCCCCGCTCGGAGTCAGGACGGCACCAGCCTGAGCCTGCGCCGGCCTTTTTGCGCGGAGCGCGGCGCACGCGTGTCGGTCGAGTTATAAGGATCCAATCACTGACTATTTACGCTTGAGCTTCCGGCGATCTACACTGCGCCAGGCGCACAGCGCTGGCGAGCGGGCGATGACCGAACAAGTCCGCACTATCGAAGGGAGATGAAGCGTGGACCAATCAATGCGCTGCCGGATGGCCTGGGCGGCGGCATTTAGCGTCGTCCTCGGGACCTCGGCTGCCGCCGCGGAAGATCAGGCCACACGCAGCCTGGCCGCAAACTGCACGGGCTGTCACGGTCCCGGCGGCAACAGTGCCGGCGCCATTCCCACGATTGCCGGCCTGGAGAAGGCCTCCATCGTCACGGCAATGCAGGAATTCAAAGCCGGGACGAAGCAGGCCACGGTGATGCATCAGCACGCCAAAGGCTATACCGACCAGGAAATCGAAGTCCTGGCCGATTACTTTTCCAAGCAGAAGCGCCAGTAGGTCGCTGGACGCTTCAATCTCTAACAAGGGGTTCGCCATGAGCCTGTCCAGACGTCGGTTCCTCAAGCAACTCGCTGCGGGTGCGGTGGCTGGCGCCACCGTGGGAGTGCGCAGACCCGCGTTTGCGGCAGGTGCGCGCGTGGTTGTCGTAGGTGGCGGCTTCGGGGGTGCTACCGCTGCCAAGTACATCCGTATGTGGGCGCCCGATATCCAAGTCACCCTGGTCGAGCGCAACAGAGAATTCATTTCCTGTCCGCTCAGCAATCGTGTGCTGGCCGGTCAAGTCGAGCTCGTCGACCTCACGCGCGGTTACGGCGCGTTGTCCAGCAAGTACAGCGTCGAGGTCATGTACGACGAGGCCGTGGCGATCGATCCGGACAAGCGGGAGCTTTCGCTCGAAGGCGGAGACGTCCTGCCCTACGACCGATTGATCCTCTCTCCTGGATTGGATCTGCTGTTCGACGAGATCCCCGGGCTGAGAGAGCCTGCCGCGCGCGAGCGCGTATTGCACGCGTGGAGGGCAGGCCAGCAGACCATGGCGTTGCGGCGACAGCTCGAGGCTATGCCCGACGGCGGCCTGTACGCCCTGACGATTCCGAAGGTGCCGTATCGCTGTCCTCCCGGGCCGTATGAGCGGGCATGCCAGGTGGCGTGGTATTTCAAGATGCACAAGCCTAAGTCGAAGGTTTTGATCCTAGACGCCAACGAAAAGGTGCAGTCCAAGGAGCCGCTCTTCACCAAGGTGTGGAAAGAGTGGTACCCGGGTATCGTCGAGTACCGCCCGAATAGCACGCTGCTGGACGTCGACGCCACAACCTTGACCGCCAAGCTCGAGTTCGAGGAGGTGAAAGCCGATGTTCTCAACGTGGTGCCGCCCCAGCGCGCGGCCAAGATCGCGGCGGACGCGGGATTGATCACGGCCAACAACAAATGGGTCGGAGTCGATTTTCTGACCTACGAGTCGATCGCGAAAAAGAACATTCACGTGTTGGGAGACGCCATTGTCGCCGCCCCGGCCATGCCGAAGTCCGGTCACATGGCCAACCAGCACGGCAAGGTGGCGGCTGCGGCGGTCATTGCGCTCCTCCGGGGCGAGGCGCCCAACCCCAACCCGGTCATCAACAACACCTGCTACAGCTTTGTGAGCGACAAGCAGGTGATTCATGTCGCTTCGGTCCACCGCTACGACGCCGAGAAGAGGACGATGGTCGTTGCGCCGGGTGCCTCAGGCGTATCCGCGGCGCCGAGCGAGCTCGAAGGCACCTACGCCGAATCGTGGGGCAAGAACATCTGGGCCGACATGCTCGCTTGAACCCCCTCTTCCCTTGTGGGAGAGAGCCTGCCCGGACGCGATCCGGGGTCGGGGTGAGGGGGCGCCCCCGCGCAAATAACTACAGCGCATTAGGTAGGAACATCTAGGTAGTTCGAATTTGCCGCCCCCCGCAGTATCGTGCTTGAACGCCAGCCGGAACCCGCGGAGGCACATCGACTTCAGTGCGCTGTGACGGCGCGAGTTCGCAGTCTGACGGTGCTTCTCCGCTTCTGCTTATTTGACCCCTCCGAGAACTTGCGCGGGTCCGGGCTGACACCCGGATCCGTTTTTCTTTTTGGTGCGGCCACGTTGATGGGGCTTCCAACGCGATGAGTGCGGCGGTATGGCAGTGGCGGCGCCCGAGCGTCCTTCCTGGCTTTGGCCTGGCGCTCGGGTACACGATCCTTTATCTGTCCCTGATCGTTCTGATCCCGTTGTCGGCGGCCTTCTTCAAAACCTTCGCCCTGACCTGGACCGGGTTCTGGGAAACGGTGACCGCTCCCCGTGTGGTGGCGTCGCTGCGCCTTACCTTCGGCGCCTCGTTGGTTGCGGCAGCGATCAACGGCGTCTTTGGCCTGCTGGTGGCCTGGGTCCTGGTGCGCTACCGGTTTGCCGGCCGCCGTATCATCGATGCGCTGGTCGACCTGCCCTTCGCGCTGCCCACCGCGGTTGCCGGTATCGCCCTGACTGCGGTCTATGCCGGTAACGGCTGGATCGGCAAGCTGCTCGAGCCGCTGGGCGTAAAGGTCGCGTTCACGCCGCTTGGGGTCATCGTCGCGCTGACCTTCATTGGGCTGCCATTCGTCGTGCGCACCGTGCAGCCCGTGCTCGAAGATCTCGAGCCGGAGCTGGAGGAAGCGGCAGCCACCCTCGGCGCCGACCG
>DASPUW010000289.1:0-3039 GCA_035622675.1 Burkholderiales bacterium
CCGCCAGGTATTCGCTCAACGACAGCAGCAAGCGGTAAAGCCAGTTGCGAGTGACCTCGGTATGCACCACGAAGACCGGGTCAACCGGCAGGAACGCGCCCAGGATCACGCCATCCAGCAGCGACTGATGATTGGCGATGACGAGCAGACGCGGCGCGGAGAAGTGGCTGGCGTCTCCCTCGACCCGCACGCGGAAAGCGACCTTGAGCAGAGCGCGCAAAACGGTCTTCAGCATGGCGGCGGTTTCCTCTGTCACCCTCACCCCAACCCTCTCCCGTCAAGGGAGAGGGGGCTTCTCAGTGGATGCGTCCCAGCTCGATCGCCAGATCGTAAAGGTGGGCGGACGTGACGCCCTTCGCTTTCTTGATCGCCGGGTTGATCTTCTTTTGCAGATCTGCAGCGCCCTGCCGGATCCCCGCGCGGAATTCGCTGGGCGGGCCGTCCGCGCGCTGGACCAGCAGGTTCACGTAGGCGCGTTGAAGCTCGCGCCGGTACAGCTCGATGCTCGGGGTCGGTGAAGCGAGCTCGCTGAACAGGCCGTCGTTCAGATCGTAGAGCATGTCGAGGCCGTTATAGTGCTTGGCGTTCGGATTCAGCGCCTGCGCCTCCGCCATACGCTGGAAGACACCGGCTTCGACGATCCGTTGCAGCAGCTTGAGATTGGAATCCTGCAGGCCGTCCGTCGCGCCAGTCTGGGCAACGCGCATTAGAACTTCCGGATCGAGCATGCCCCGCGGGGTGGTGAAGCCCCGCTCGAGCAGAAACTGCACCGCGGCGCGCTGCTCCGCAGGGGGCACAGGTTTGAACGGAACCGTGCCGCGGCCGGCCTGATAGCGGGTCTCTTCCACGCCGCCGACCATCTTGGCCACTGCGCTGAGCTCGCGATGGCGCTGCAGGATCAGCCCGTCCCACATTTCCCGCAGCTGCTGATAGCTGCCGCCGAGCTTGGTGGTGGCGGGGATCATCATCGGCACGACGCGGTCGATGTTGCGCAGCCCCATATCGGCTGCACCGATCGGGTCGCCGCCGACGACGTTGGTGTTGACCTTCGGGTCGATCGCCGCCGTGTCGTCTTCGCCGCCGAAGCGCAGCATTGGCTCGCTCACCTGCCGAGCGGCAAGCTCGTCCAGCTTGGGGATCTCCGCGTCGCTGCTGAGCACCTGCGTCACCCTCTTGCCGTCCTTCACCACAGTGTCGGTGAACACGCGGTAACCCCAATCTATGGCGAAGTAGTCGTACGGGCCGAACTTCGGCAGCAGATACGCATGGTCACCGGGCTGCGCGACATAGTTCATGCGCGCGTAGTCCATCAGCGAGGCGGTGCTTCCCCAGCGCTCCGTCCACTCGCGGCTGCGCAGCTGCTGGACGGAGTATGCGGAGTGCCCTTTGAAGTTGTGTCGCAGCCCCAGAGCGTGCCCGATCTCGTGCGATACGACGTAGCGCAGCAGCTCCCCCATCAGGTCGTTGGGGAGCGGGAGTTTTTTCGCGCGCGGGTCGAGCGGGCCGACCTGCGTGAAGTACCAGCGCTCGGCAAGCCGCAGCACGTTGTGGAAGAAAATGGCGTGCGAGGAAATCACCTCGCCGGTGCGCGGATCGACCACCGCGGGTCCCATGGCATTGGCGCGCCCGCTCGGCGTCCAGCGGATCACGTTGTAGCGCACGTCTTCCGGATCCCAGTCGGGATCCTCTTTGGGCGTGGGCGCGTCACGGGCCAGGATGGCGTTGCGGAAGCCCGCTTTCTCGAACACCTGCTGCCAGTCCTCGATGCCGCGCTTGATGTAGGGTCGCCATTCCGCCGGCACTTCCGGGCTGATGTAAAAGACGATCGGTTTGACCGGGTCGGAGACCGCCGCGTTGATGTCCTTCTTCTCCAGCCGGAAACGCTGGATATAGCCGCGCGTCACCCTCCCGTGTTCCTCTGTCCCGTAATCGTCGAACGTGACGGCGAAATAGCCCACGCGCTCGTCCCAGTAGCGGCCCTGCATCGGGTGCTCGGGCAGCAGGTGCAAGCTGGTCTGGAAGACGAAGCCGAGCGAGGTGGCTCGCTTTTCGTCCTCGCCGGCTTTGAACAGCTCCGCCGGATCCGGCACCCAGGTCTGGTAGAAGCGGATGTCGATGTTTTGCGGAAACGCCTTCACCGACTGGATGTAAGAGCGGCGCGGATCGACCATCCGCATGTGGAACTGCTTCATCAGGTCCAGCGCGAAACCCGCCGGCACTTCGCCGACCAGAATGCTCGTGATGTCGATGATGGGCGCACCGTTCTTGCCTTCGCGGATAACCTCGAAGGCGCGTAGCGCTGGGCGCAGCGACGCGGACTCCACGCCGCGCTGCAGGTTCGATTCCTTTGGCGCCGCCAGCTCGTAGCGCACGTCCTCCATGTACACTTTGTTGCCCAGCCGGTTGAGGCGGATCACACGGTTGTCGACCGCCGAGCCGGGCGCCACGAAGTCGCTGCCCGAGGAAAGCGCTGCGAATTCCGTGTTGGCGAGGATGTCGCGGTTCAGCAGCGCGGGAGGGATCTCGAACAGCACGCGCTCGCACATCACGTGCACGGTGAACATGCCTTGCAGCGTCTGGATGTTGGGCTGCCTGCCGGGAGGGCAGCTTGCTGCCTTAGCCGATGCGGCAAACGCGGACGGCGAGAGGAGAGCGCCCAGCAAGAGGCACACGACGGCCACTACGCGCATGTTCGGTTCATCTCCATCGGGTGAAGCGGCAAGCTTACCCTAGTCCCTTCTCCCGACGGGAGAGGGGCAAGGGATGAGGGAGGAAGTTCCCTCAGGCGCGCTTCACCGCGTCGCGGATCTCGCGCAGCAGCAAGACCTCTTCGGGCGGGGCCGGGGGCGGTGCCGCCGCGCCTCGGCTTCTCAGCCGGTTGATCTGCTTCACCATGACGAAGACGATGAAGGCGAGGATGATGAAGTTCAGCAAGACGTTGAGAAAGTTGCCGTAGGCGATCACCGGCACGCCGGCCCGCTTGAAAGCTTCGAGTGTCGGAGGCACGGCGGGCGGATTGGCGAGTGGGATGAACAGGCC
>DASPUW010000290.1:0-4017 GCA_035622675.1 Burkholderiales bacterium
GCCTGGGTTGGGGCGTACGCGGCCACGAGCCGCTCTCGGTCACACGGCATTTCCCCGGCGACCGCGAGGCGGTGCGGCGATCTGCCGTCATCGAGGCGCTCGAAGGCCTGATCCGGCTGATTCGCGCGGGCGGCGAAAACGGCACTTGAGCCTCGGCGCTGCGGCGGCCGGCATTGACCCGATTTCTCGGCGCGGGCTCACGCAGCGAGCCACTCGCTAGTCCAACATCGCCACGGGGCAGGGCTACCGCCGCGCGGGCTGACCGCCGCCGGCTTCCGCCCCTCCGCTTTTTTCTTTATGGGAGAATACGATGCTCATCGAAAAGGACATCGCCAACATCATGGACGACAACAAGCGCAAGGCCCTGCAGGCCGCGCTGTCTCAGATCGAGAAACAGTTTGGCAAAGGCTCGATCATGCGCCTGGGCGAGCACGAGGTCTCGCGCGACATCCAGGTCGTGTCGACCGGCTCGCTCGGCCTCGATCTGGCGCTCGGGGTCGGCGGGCTGCCCCGCGGCCGGGTCGTCGAGATCTACGGGCCGGAGTCCTCAGGCAAGACGACGCTCACGCTGTCCGTGATTGCTCAGATGCAGAAGCAGGGCGGCACCGCTGCCTTCATCGACGCGGAGCATGCGCTCGACGCCCAGTACGCGCGCAAGCTGGGCGTCAAAGTGGACGAGCTGCTCATCTCGCAGCCGGACAACGGCGAGCAGGCGCTCGAGATCGCGGACATGCTGGTGCGCTCGGGCTCGGTCGACGTCGTGGTGATCGACTCGGTCGCCGCGCTGACGCCCAAGGCCGAGATCGAAGGCGAGATGGGCGAGCCGCAGATGGGCCTGCAGGCACGCCTGATGTCGCAGGCGCTGCGCAAGCTCACCGCCAACATCAAGCGCTCCAACACGCTCGTAGTCTTCATCAATCAGATCCGCATGAAGATCGGGGTGATGTTCGGCAATCCGGAGACCACCACGGGGGGCAATGCGCTGAAGTTCTACGCCTCGGTGCGCCTCGACATCCGCCGCATCGGCTCGATCAAGAAAGGCGACGAAGTGATCGGGGCCGAAACGCGCGTCAAAGTCGTGAAGAACAAAGTCGCCCCGCCGTTCAGGGCAGCCGATTTCGACATCCTCTACGGGGAGGGCATCTCGCGCGAGGGCGAGATGGTCGATCTCGGCGTGCTGCACAAGGTGATCGAGAAATCCGGCGCCTGGTACAGCTATGGCGGCGATCGCATCGGCCAAGGCAAAGACAACGCCCGCGATTTCCTCAAGGAGCACACGGATGTTGCGGGTGAGATCGAAGCCAAGATTCGAGCTAACGCCGGTGTGAGCGAGGACGTGCCGGCCATGGCCGAGGAGGAGTAGCACGGCGCGGCCCGCTGCAACTGGCGCTAAGACTTCCCAGTACGCAGTGCGAGGCGAGCGCGGCAGGCTGGCCGAGGGCGCGTCCGCGCTGCGAGCGCGGGCGCTGAGGCTGCTCTCCCGCCGCGACCACTCGCGGCAGGAGTTGGCGCGCAAGCTGGCGCCTGCCGCTCCAGGCGACATCGAAGCATTGCTCGACGAGCTGCAGGCGCGCGGCTGGTTGTCGGATCAGCGCGTGGCGGAGCAGCGATTGCGGGCTGCGGCTGGCCGGTTCGGAAGCCGGAGGGTGGCGCGCGAGCTGACCGAAAGGGGAGTGGCTCCAGAGGTTGTGGCGCGGGCGAGCCGCCGCGCAAGGGAGACCGAGCTGGCGAGCGCCCGCGCAGCGTGGCTCAAGCGCTTCGGCAAGCCGGCGGGCAGCCTGCGGGAGCGGGCGCGCCAGGCGCGCTTTCTGGAACAGCGCGGCTTTGATTACGAGGTGATCCGGCAGGTGCTGGGCGGCGAGTTCGAGGCGTGACGATCAGATGCAGGACAAGATGAAGAGCAGTGAGATCCGGACCCGGTTCCTGAAATACTTCGAGCGCAACGGCCACACCATCGTGCCGTCCAGCCCGCTGGTGCCCGCCAACGATCCGACGCTGCTGTTCACCAACGCTGGCATGGTGCAGTTCAAGGACGTGTTCCTGGGCCTGGACAAGCGTCCATATGTGCGCGCCACGACCGCACAGCGCTGTGTTCGCGCCGGTGGTAAGCACAACGACCTGGAGAACGTCGGCTATACGGCGCGTCATCACACCTTCTTCGAAATGCTGGGCAACTTCAGCTTCGGCGACTACTTCAAGCGCGACGCGATCCGCTTCGCGTGGGAGCTGCTCACGAAGGAGTATCGGCTGGATCCGGACCGCATGTGGATCACGGTGTACCAGACCGACGATGAAGCCTATGACGTGTGGACGCGCGACATCAAGGTTCCGCGGGAGCGCGTCGCCCGCATCGGCGACAAGCCCGGCGGGGCAAAGTACCAGAGCGACAACTTCTGGCAGATGGGCGACACCGGCCCATGCGGCCCGTGCACGGAGGTGTTCTGGGACCATGGGCCGGGTATCGAAGGCGGACCGCCGGGCTCGCCGGATGCCGAGGGCGATCGCTACATCGAGATCTGGAACCTGGTGTTCATGCAATTCAACCGCGACGAGTCGGGCGTGCTGCACCCACTGCCCAAGCCGTCGGTCGATACCGGGATGGGATTGGAGCGCGTCGCCGCCGTGCTGCAAGGCGTGCACAGCAACTACGACATCGATCTGTTCCGGGACCTGATCGCGGCGGCCGCGCGTGTTACCGGAGCCAAGGACCTTGCCAGCAATTCGCTCAAGGTCATCGCCGACCACATCCGCGCCTGCAGCTTCCTCGTTGTCGACGGCGTGATTCCGGGCAACGAAGGGCGCGGCTACGTGCTGCGCCGAATCATCCGTCGCGCCATCCGCCACGGCTACAAGCTGGGTCAGACGCAGCCCTTCTTCCACAAGCTGGTCGCCGATTTGGCGAAAGTCATGGGCGAAGCGTATCCGGAGCTGCCGGCGGCGCAGGGGCGCGTGAGCGCAGTGCTCAAGCAGGAAGAGGAGCGTTTTGCCGAAACGCTCGAGCACGGCATGCAGGTGCTCGAAGGCGCGCTGCACCGCGAAGACCGCATGCTTGACGGCGAGACGCTGTTCAAGCTGTACGACACGTATGGCTTCCCTGTTGATCTGACCGCGGACATCGCGCGCGAGCGCGGGATACAGGTCGACTTCGCCGGCTTCGAGGCGGAGATGCAGCAACAGCGCGAGCGCGCCCGCGCCGCTTCCAAGTTCCACATGCAGGGCAGTATCGACTACAAGGGGCGTGCCACCGAGTTTCATGGCTACGAGACGGTAAAGCTCGATGCGACCGTCGTTGCGCTCTACCTCGATGGCGTTGCGGTCGACCGGTTGGCGCAAGGACAACGCGGCGTGGTAGTGCTCGACAAGACGCCCTTCTACGCTGAGTCCGGCGGCCAGGTCGGCGATCGCGGAGCGCTGGTGCGCAACATCACGCCACACTGGACTTTCAACGTGGCAGATACTCAGAAGATCCAGGCCGAGGTGTACGGGCACCAGGGCAGCGTCGTCAGCGGCGAGCTGCGCCTCGGCGACCCGGTCAGCGCGCAGGTGAACGTGGCGCTGCGCCAGGCCACCATGTTCAACCATTCCGCGACGCATCTGATGCACGCCGCGTTGCGCAAGGTGCTCGGCAATCATGTTCAGCAGAAAGGGTCGCTCGTGGACGAGCTCAAGACCCGCTTCGACTTCTCTCACGACAAGGCGCTCACACCCGAGGAGATCCGCGAGATCGAGAAGCTGGTCAACGACGAGGTCCGCCGCAACGTCGCCGTCGAAGCGCGCCTGATGAAATACGATCAGGCGATCAAGGCGGGGGCGATGGCGCTGTTCGGCGAGAAGTACGGCGACGAGGTGCGCGTCATCGGCATGGGCGATTTCTCCACCGAGCTGTGCGGCGGCACGCACGTGCGTCGTACCGGCGACATCGGCTTCTTCAAGATCGTGTCCCAGGCGCCCGTCGCGGCCGGAATCCGGCGCGTGGAAGCGACGACAGCCGACGGCGCGCTGCAGTGGGTGCAGCAG
>DASPUW010000291.1:0-5000 GCA_035622675.1 Burkholderiales bacterium
GCATTGACCTCTCAACCTATTCGCAATCGAAGCTCAACGCGATAGCTCGACGCCTGAACGAACGCCCAAGGAAGACCCTAGACTTCGAGACACCCGCCCAACGGTTCCACGAATTCGTTGCATCGACCGGTTGAATCCGCATCCCATAGTTGACTTTCGCTTCACAGCAAAGCAGACATTGGGCCTTCGTTGAGCGGCTTGTATTGGAGGAGGCTCATCAAGCCAAAAAGCGCGTCCCCCTCACAACTCGTCAAATCTCAGGCGTTTAATTGCCCTGTGCGAGAAGGCGATCTGCGAATTCGCATGCAGCTGTGGTGGCTTGCTCGATACTCATCGAGCGGCCCGTGCCGTACGCGGCGTCCCAGGTCTCCGACGGCAGCATCGCGCGACACTGTGCGCGAAAAACAGGAAGTCGCTCTGATTCGCTCCACGAGTACGCCATACCTCTCCTTGCCTGATCGGCGGCTCCCCACAAGCGTGCGGCGACCACCGCCTCGGTATTGATCGCCGCCAGGACCGCCAACTCCTCGAGCGCGTTCGCAATCTCGCGCCACTCCGGGATGCGCAACGCGCGCAGGCAATAGTGCGCCGCCTCCGCGTAGCGGCCGGACGCGGTCGCGACCTGCGCGGCAGCCGTGAGCACATCGGCAAGGTGCGAAGGCCCACCAAGACCCTCGCAGAGCGAGAGCGCCTCTTCCAACAGGCCCCGGGCACCCTGGATATCGCCTCCGCGCAGCGCCATTAAGCCGAGGTGACGGGCAATCAGCGACTCGCGCAAGCGATAGCCGAGGGATCGGCTGAGCGGACGCGCCTCGTTCCAAAAATGCAAGGCGGCGTCGTGTTCGCCCCGCTCGGCGTGATAACGGCCTAGCCAAATCAGATTGTTGAGCTCCCAAGCCTGGTTGCCGAGCGCTCGATTGATCGCCCGCGCCCGCTGGATCAGCGCCGGGGAACGGACGACGAATCGCCTCGCATCACCAGAGATATTGCGAGATTGTGCAGAGCCGCGGCCTCGGTATCGGCGGCGTGGGCAGTCTGCGCCAGCGCAAGCGCCTCACGCAACAAATCCTCTGCCTGCTCGGCTGCCCCGGGGACGTTGAGTCCTAGGCTGCCGGTCGCTAGCGTCAATTTAGCCAGCCGATCTGCATTCAGTAACGACCTGCCACGAGTCAGCACGGATGTGCACCGTTCGAAGCCTTCGACGATGTTTCCGCGCTCGGCCCAGAACCGGTACAAGATCGCGCACATGGCCGCGGCCGTATCCACCGTCTGATCGTCCTCAACGGCGTGGTCGAGCGAGACGCGGATGTTCCCGTGATCGGCCTCGAGCCGCACATGCCACGCCGCTTGCTCCCGTCCGCCGCGCAATGCGGCTCCGGATGCCTCGATCAAATCAGCGAAATACTTCAGATGCAGGTCGATTACCCGAGATTGTGCGGGGTCCTCATGCAGTCGTTCGGCCCCGTACTCTAGAATCGTCTCCAACATATCGTACCGACCTGTATCCATTTCGATGGAGACCAGCGATTTGCGCACAAGGCCGTCCAGGAGATCCTGAACTTCATCGCGGGCGATCGCACCGGAAATGACCGCCGTCGCGGCATCGAGCGTCCATCCGCCCCGGAAGACCGATAGCCGACGGAATAGCATCTGCTCCGCCCCCGAAAGCAGTTCATAGCTCCAATCGATGAGCGCGCGAAGCGTCTGCTGGCGCGGGAGCGCGGTTCTCGGCCCTCCCACCAAAAGCCGAAAGCGCTGCTCGAGTCGGCTTACAAGATGCTCGATTGGGATCGTGGCCATTTTTGCTGCCGCGAGCTCCAGCGCGAGTGGCAGTCCATCGAGCCGTTTGCATATGTCGGCAATGGCCTGCGCCTGCGGTGCCGACGGCGTCCAGCCGGAAAGCTGCAGACCGACTCGGTCGACGAGGAGCTGGGCGGCGTCGGAACGCAGGATTTTGTCGAAGTTGTCGCCCCCCGTGCAGGCATCGAGAGCGAGGCCACGCGATACACCTGCTCGCCATCGACGCGGAGGGCTTCTCTGCTCGTGGCAATAATGCGCATACCATTCGTCCTTCGGAGCAATGCGTACGCAATCTCAGCGCAAGCGCTAATCAGATGCTCGCAGTTATCGAGAACGATCAGCGACCGCCGGTCGCCGATAGCGTTGGCCAACGTCTCTACGAGCGTTTGATCTGCCTTCTCGCTTACGCCGAGCACAGAAGCGACTGTTCTCGGCACGAGCCGCGGGTCTTTCAGCGCGGCAAGCTCGACCACCCAAACACCGTCGGGGAACGCGTCCAGTGAATCGGCCGCGACCTGCAACGCTAGACGCGTCTTGCCCATGCCGCCCGTGCCTTGCAGCGTCACGAGCCGACTCTTCGCCAGAAGCGCCGCCACCTCGACCCGCTCACGCTTTCGGCCGATGAACGACGTCATCTGCTCTGGCAGGTTGTTTGGTGTCCCCTCCAGCGAGCGCAGTGCCGGGAAGTGTCAATGATCACGCAAACCAGACCAGGTGTGATCACGTAAAACTGACCAGAGAGGCTCTTAGGGTTTATCGGCTCAATGGGGTGAAGGTTGCCTCCATTGGTTTGTCGTCGGGAAGGTCCGGATCAGCGACGTTTCTTGAACCGATAGGACTCGTTGCCGGTCTCGACGATGTCGCAGCGGTGGGTCAGCCGGTCGAGCAGCGCGGTGGTCATCTTGGGGTCGCCGAAGATCGCGCTCCATTCCGAGAAGGAGAGGTTGGTGGTCACGATCAGGCTCGTCTTCTCATAGAGCTTGCTGATCAGGTGGAAGAGCAGCGCCCCGCCGTTGGCGCTGAACGGTAGATAGCCCAGCTCATCGAGCACCACGATCTGGGTGTGGGTGAGGCGATGCGCGAGCCGTCCCTGCTTGCCCGCGTTCTTCTCCAATTCGAGTTGATTGACGAGATCGACGACGTTGTAGAAGCGGGTGCGCTTGCGGCTCTTCACGGCGTGGGCGGCGATGGCGATCGCGAGGTGGCTCTTGCCGGTGCCTGGGCCGCCGACGAAGACGATGTTGCGGGCCTCGGAGGTGAACTCGCCGCTGTAGAGCTGGCGGATGAGCTGTTCGTTGACCGGTGACTCGGTGAACTCGAAGCTGTCGAGATCGCGGTAGAAGGGGAACTTGGCGACACTCATCTGGTAGCGCACCGAGCGCGCCTGACGCTCGGCATCTTCGGCCTGAAGGAGCCGCCCGAGCACGTCGAACGGGGTACGGGTGCGTTTGATGCCCTCGTCGATGACTTCATCGAAGGCGGCCACCATCCCGTGCAAGCGCAGCGCTTTGAGTCGCGCGATCATTTCAAGCCGATCCATGGGGCATCTCCGAGGCGGCGAGCACCGGCAGCGTGATCAGCGCGGCCAGGGTGAGCTTCTTGAGCAGCGCGTCGTAGCGACCGACATCGGCCCGCGGCTCCTGCTTCAGCCGCAACTCCGCCGGCGTCGCGACCGGCGCGATGGTTGGCTGCGGCTTGAGCCGGTTGAGCGCGTTGAGCACGTAGTCGCTGCTCGGCGTGCCGGCCTCGAGCGCGAGCTCGCAGGCCACCGTCACCGCCTCCAGGCCGTCGCTGCGGATCGCGTTGAGCACCATGACGAACTGGCGATCGCCACCGAGCTTCTTGAGCAGCCGCTCGCGCAGCTCGAGAATCGACTCCGGCAGGGGCCAGTCCCGGAACGGCGCGCCGTTGCGCAACGCCCCAGGCTTCGTCGCCAGCGCTGGCACGTAGTGCCAGGGATCGAAGAAGGTGCGCTCACGCTCGAAGCTGCGTCCGTGCTCGCCGACGATCGCACCGTCGGCGACCATCACGATGCGATCGGCGTAGGCGCGCACCGACACGGTCTTGCCGGCCCAGCGACAGTCGACGCTGTAGCGGTTGCGGTCGTAATGGACGAGCGCGGTGGAACTCACCCGGACCTCGCGTTCGGCAAAGCCGTCGTAGGGTGCCGCCGGCAGCGGCAACAACGCCGGGCGCTCCTCCGCCTCGTACACCTCCCAGCGCGTGCGTTCGCGCTGCTCAGGGTGCGGGATCCGCTGCGCGATCTCGAGGCAGCGGCGTTCGAGCAGCGCGTTGAGTTCGGCGAGGTCGGCCGCTTTGAGCCGCGGCGTGAACACCTGCTCGCGCACATGCCCGACTTGGTTCTCGACTTGGCCCTTCTCCCAGCCCGCCGCCGGCGTGCACGCCATCGGCTCGATGAGGTAGTGGCTCGCCATCTGCAGGAAGCGGCGGTTGTACTGGCGCTCCTTGCCCACGAAGATCAGATCAATGGCGGTCTTGAGATTGTCGTAGATGCCACGGCGGGGAACACCGTCCCAGAGCCGGAATGCCCGCCAGTGCGCGTCGAACACCATCTCCTGGGCTTCGCGCAGGTACCCCACCGCGAGGAACACCCGGCTGTGGGCGAGGCGCAGGTGCGCGACCTTGACCTGCTGCACCTGCCCACCGAGCTCGACCGTCTCGTAGCTCCAGTCGAACTGATACGCCTCGCCTGGAGCGAAGGCGAGCGGGATGAACACCTGCCCAGCGCCGCGCTCGCGTTCACCCTTCCAAGCACGCACCGCGCGCTGCAGCGTCGGATACGAGCCCGGGAAGCCTTCCTCGATCAACGTGTCGAAGAGGCGCTGCCCGTTGCGCCGCTCGCGCAGCGGCTTCCTCGCGTCCTCGCTCAATAGCTCCAGCAGCCGCGCCGCCCATGGCCCCATGACCGGGAAGCGCTTCGGCCGCGGCCCGTACCTCGGCCGGGTCACATCGCTCTTGAGGTACTTCTTGACCGTATTGCGCGACGCGCCAAGCCGCCGTGCGATCTGACTGATGCTGAGCTTCTCGATCCGATGCCAGCGCCGGATCTTGCCAATCGTCTCCACGCATAACACTCCAGGTTGCTCCGCTCGCAAAAAGAGCGGAAGCATGACAGCCTGGTCCGTTTTACGTGATCAGACTGCCCGAAACCTGGTCAGTATTGCGTGAGAACTCACAGG
>DASPUW010000292.1:0-18199 GCA_035622675.1 Burkholderiales bacterium
AGCACACTCCGTTCAAGGCCGTGCCGCAACGCCCGGGCTAGCGCTTATGTTCGTTGGCCACTTTGCCGTCGGCTTTGCCGCCAAGCGTTTCGCGCCGCGCGCGTCGCTTGGGTGGCTGCTTGCCGCGCCGATGTTCCCCGATCTGATCTGGCCGCTGTTTGTGCTGGCAGGCGTAGAAGTCGTGCGCATCGCACCCGGCGACACGGACTTTACGCCGCTCGAGTTTGTCTCCTACCCCTGGTCGCACAGCCTGCTGATGACGTTTGCATGGGCAGTGCTGCTCGCGGCCATCTACTATTGGAGGTCGCGCTACTGGGCGGGCGCCGGAGCCATCGCGCTGGGGGTCGCCAGCCATTGGCTGCTGGATTTCGTGAGCCACCGGGCCGACATGCCGCTTGCGCCCGGCGTCGGCGTCAAGTTTGGCCTCGATCTATGGAATCACGTGGCGGCAACGGTGGCGGTGGAGGTCGCAATGCTCGTAGCGGGCGTGGCGCTGTACGTCAGCGTGACGAAACCGGCGACGCGAGCGGGCAGCTGGGGCTTTTGGTCCTTTCTGGCGCTCCTGGCGTTCCTGTACGCGGGCGCCGTGCGTGGCGCGCCCCCGCCGAATACGGCCGTGCTGGCGATAACCGCGCTCTCCGGATGGCTGGCCGTGGGGTGGGCCGCGTGGTTCGATCGCAATCGTGTCGTACGGTGACCGCACCACTACGCGTGAGCGAACTACAGCAGGAACGAGGGGAAATCGAAACGGCGTGCGCGCCGTTTGGCCGGCTAAGCCACGCGCTTGCGCGAGGTGGTTTGCAGGTCGCGCGCCATCCACACGGCGGCTTCGACACCGCGGTAGTACTTGGGCAACAGCGCCATCTCCAGGAACCCAAGCCGGCGATAAAAGCGCCGCGCCTGCTGGTTGCGCGCCCTCACTTCCAGATGGATCGCGCGGATGCCGGCGGCGTGCGCCGACTCCTCCAGCCATCGGATCATGCGCGTGCCGAGGCCCAGGCGCTGAAATTCGGGCCGCACCGCGAGCAGATTGAGGTGCGCGTGCTCGTCGCCGAAGAACATGACGGCAAAGCCCACCAGCCGCGTGCCGCGGCACATCACGATCGACAGGGTGTCGCGATTGGCGATGCTCTTGCTTACTCGCGCACGGGTCCAGGACCAGCCTAGCCCGGTCTCGATGAGATCGCGCGCCATCAGTGCGATCTCCTGCGCGTCATCCGCCCGCGCGAGGCGCACGGGGATGTCGCGCGTGCTCATCGGCTGCTCAGGTGGCTGGGACACGCGGTCTCCTCCCCTGTGCGCCGCGTGCGTCGATCAGCATGGCTCTCTGCTGCATGTTCGCTGCAGGCTGTTAGGGTAGCGACGATGTCGCCGGCTGCGCTCCGCCCAACTGCGGCGGCCTCCCCAACCGGAACGCGACATCGACTCAAGCTAGTCGTGAGTATACGCTAGGCCGCTGCGCTGTTGGTGTCCTCGCTTCCGGAAACACGCAGCCGCGCGCAAGCTCAATTTTCCGGTTTTGACCCCGGTTCGCTGCCGCTTTCCGGCTTCTTGGCGGCCTCGACCTGCGCCGGGCAAAACACTTCGAGGCTTTCATCGTAGCACCAGTGCGCATTCATTCCGTCGTTCTTCTTGATGCACTCGTAGACGTATTTCCCCATCTCGTCGGTCCAGTGGCAGCCCTTGAACCTCAGCGCCGCGCGCTCGCGCTGGTAGGTTGGGGCTGGATCACCGTCTGCACGGGCGCTCGCTGCACACAGGCCGGCAGCCAGCGCGATCAGCACGGCCGGCCCGCTGAGGACAAGTTTCCGAATCGACATACACATTCCTTCGGGAAAGGATTTCACAGTTTTGCGTTGCAACCGACGAGGCCGGTACTGCCGCCGCTATTTCGCCAGCAGCAGTGCCTCGGACCGATTGGATTCTATGCTAGCCCGCACCCACAAAGAAAGCGCAGGCCTGTACCGCGGTCGGAATTACCAAGCGGAGCACCCATGCCTCCGGTCGGTCATGGCTAGCTCCTGTCCGCATCCGGCTGGTGCTCTGGCGCCGCCTTCTGAAACGCATCGAGTTTCGTGCACTCGTCGGCGATGCGGCGGATGACCGGGAAGGGCGTCAAATCAACCTTGAAGCGCCGCGCATTGGCAATTTGCGGCATCAGCGCGATGTCGGCCAACCCTGGCGCGTCGCGGTGGCAGAAGCGGCCGGTCCAGGGTTCGCGCCCCAAGCGCTCCTCGAACGCGGCGAACCCGGTTGTCACCCAATGCCGGTACCAGGTCAATTTCTGCTCCTCGGAAACGGCGAGCTGGTCGGTGAGGTAGCTGAGGACTCTGAGATTGTTCAGGGGATGAATCTCGCAGGCCACGATCTGCGCGAGCGAGCGCACCCGGGCGCGCTCGACCGCATCGGTCGGAAGCAGCCGCGGCTGCGGGTGCGTTTCCTCCAGGTACTCGATGATGGCGAGGGACTGAAACAGCAGATGCTCACCATCCTGCAGCGCAGGTACCAGCTGCTGCGGATTGACGGCTGCAAAATCGGGCCGGTGCTGTTCGCCCTTTGCAAGGTGGACGCCCACGTGCTCGTACGTGAGCCCTTTGAGCGCGAGCGCGATGCGCACCCGGTAAGCCGCAGAGCTGCGCCAATAACCGTACAGTCTCATGTTCATCTCCTCCGCTGCGCTCGATCTCACCGTGCTTCACCCAAACACGACACATCTGCCCTCAGGTCGTCGCGCAAGGCGCGGTAGCGCGCGAGGAGCCCCGCTGCCTCGGCCATGTCCTCCGCGCTGTCGAACATCGGCACACCGGCCGCCTCCATCGCCGCCATCCATTCCGCCTTGTGCTCCAACGTACCCATCATCGTGTGCAGGATCGGAAGGCCTGC
This sequence comes from Burkholderiales bacterium, assembly GCA_035622675.1. Taxonomy (GTDB): domain Bacteria; phylum Pseudomonadota; class Gammaproteobacteria; order Burkholderiales; family SHXO01; genus SHXO01. The sequence continues at coordinate 2,884 of DASPUW010000292.1, forward strand.
GCCGCGGCACAGCGCGGCGAGCCGGCTGACCACCGCACCACCATCGACCATGAAGGGAACGACGTGGATCATCAATATGGCATCGAAGCTAGCACCGTGCTCCAGCACGGCCGTGAGTGTGTCTGCGAAGCGGTCATCGCGCGCGTCCGCGAGCAGATCGAGCGGATTGGCTACGGCGGCTTCCGGCGGAAGTGAGCCGCGCAGGCGCGTCGCGAGCGCCGCAGGCAGATCCGGGAGCTCCAGGCCTTCGAGCGCCGTCTGATCGGTGCACAGCACGCCCGGGCCCCCCGAGTTGGATAGCACCAGCACGCGCTGCCCGATGCCGCCAGGATGGACGCCGAACGCTTTTCCAGCGAGCATGAGCCGGCGCAGGTTGGTTGCTCTCACCATGCCGCACTCCGCGCAGAAAGCCTCGGCTTCTTCGCTGGCGGGCGCGTGGGAGCCGGTGTGCCGGAACGCGGCGTAGCGGCCGGGCGCGGTGCGCCCGCCTACCAGCGCGACGACCGGTTTGCGCATGCTGACGCGCCGCGCGACATCGCGAAACCGCGGTACATCGCCGAACGATTCCGCGTACAGCAGGATCGCTCTGCAGGCAGAATCCGCACCGAGCTCGTCGAGGTATTCGGTCAACCCGAGGTGCATGGCATTGCCCACCGAAATCACCGCGCCGAGCGGGATACCGAGGCGGTGGCTGGAGGCGATCGCCTCCTCCGCGATGGCGCCCGACTGCGACACCAACGCCACCCCGCCTCCGCGCGGCAGGTCGCGCAGAAAGGTGGCGGCGAACGGCGCTGACGCATCGAGCAGGTTGATGGTGCCGGCGCAGTTCGGCCCGCCAACGATGAGCTCGCGCTCCGCAGCCAACGCGCGCAGCTCACGGTCGCGCACCTTGGCCTCTTCACCGCCTTCGGCGAATCCGCCGGGCAGGATCAGCAGATTGCGGTGCCCGCTCGCGGCCGCCTCGCGGGCAACGTCCATGATCGCGTCCGGTCGAACCACGATCAGCGTGAGCTCACAGGGCGGCGACACGGCGGCGAGCGAGCGCGCCACTGGCAGCCCGAACAGCTGACCACCCTTCGGGTTCACGGGGACGATGCGGCCGCGAAACCCGGAACGCTCTAGGTTGCGCAGCACAGCTCCCCCGGAGCTCGTGAGGCGATCCCCCGCGCCGACCAGAGCGACGCTCTCGGGGTGCAAGAACGCTGATGGAACGGACGTCATGCCGGGCCTTCCGGTACGAAACGGGCCGAATGCCGCATTCTACCGATGTGCTGTCCCCGGGCCGCCCGAGGGTCCAGGCGCTACGCATCGGTCAATACGTTCGAGCGCGGGGCTCACTTTTCCAGCACGGCAGCGCGGGTCTGCATCTCCCGCACCAGGGCACCGAACTGCTTTTCGACGGCGGCCTTCACGGCCGCGGTCCCCATCAGCGAGAGCAACCCGAAGCGCGGCACCATGCGGCCGCTGTAAGTGAGCTGCAAGTCTTCGCCCGCCTGCGCCAGCTCGTAGCTCCCGGTCATCTCCCGAAAAGTGCCCCCGATCGCGCGTGAGCTGATGCCGGTGCGGGGCCGCTCGCTGACGTTCATGGTCACCTCCAGCGGGAGGCGAAATACCAGGAATGCGAACTGCCCTTTCTGCTCGACGACCACATCGCTGCCCGAGCGGCTCAACACGCGGCTGGAGGTGAGATCGGGGATGAACTGCGGGTACCGATCGTAGCCGGTGAGCACCTCCCACGCCATCGCCAGATCCACGTGCAGCGCAGCGCGCGCCTCGACGATCACCGCTTCGCCCTCGCGGTGTGCCTCGACGCGAACTCGATCTTCGCACGCGGTATCGGCGGTTGCGAGCACGATCGCAACCGCGGCCAGGCGGGCCAGCAAGTTGCTCCAACGGTTTGGGCTCACGCCTTCGCTTTCCCGCCACATGATGTCTGCGCAGGGTCACGTGCGCTGCGCTGGTTCCGACACATGGTCGCCGATATCTTCCGACGGGTTGTTCGTGTCGGTTGGAGACCGTTTCGGCGATTGAGGTTCTCAGGCGGCGCCGTGCAACCGCTGCGCGATGGTCGCCAACGTGTCGCGCGCGCCGAACCCGCCCGCCTTCGTCACGAGCCACAGCTCCCGCGCGCCGAGTCGAACGCGGCTGAACGGGATTCCCGGCAGGAGGTTACCCATCACCTGCACTGTAGTCTGGCCCAGACGCCGCAGCACAGCGAAGGCCGTGTCGCCGCCCGTCACCACCAGGCCTGCGATCGGTCGGCGCTCGATCAGCGTGCCCGCCGCGTCGGCCAAGCGACGGGCAACCTCCGCGGCATCCGTGTGTCCTCCCCCGCTGTCGGGCTCCGCCTTGATCACGAGCAGCGCTTCGGGCGCGCGCAGCGCAGCGGGGAGGTCCACGCAGCCCGCCGGTGCAGCGATCAGCTTCGCCCGGCTGGACTCGATCAGTGCGCGCACCTGTTGTGCGCTTTGCTCCGTGCGCGACCCGACGACAAACACCATTTGCTCTCTGATCGCCGGCACCGCGTGTACCTCCCGAGCAGGTTCGAAGCAAGTGTGCGCCACCGCCTCGGCAATTCCCGCCGAGCCCACCAGCAAGGTGTCGCTCAACTGGCTGCTCAGCGAACGCACCGTACTGCGCAGGTCCTCATCGCTGGCAGCGTCGACCACGACGATCTGCCGTCGCCCGACTCGCGACACGGCGACGGACGCACCGCGCGCGACCAGACGCACTTCGGCTTGCGGGGCCGCGGAGCGGAACAGCAGGTGCAACGGCTCAACCGGCGGGGGTGACAGCGTATCGCGTGCGAGCTCGGTGTGCGCAAGGGGCACGCCGTGGACGTGCACCACACCCTCGACGAGCGTGCGCCCCTGCCGCGGAAACGCGGGCGCCACGACCGCCGCAGCGCGCCCGCTCGCCTCCAACAGGGCCAGGGTTTCCGCCACCGCGTTGCCGCGCAGCGTCGAATCGATCTTTTTGATCAGGGTCTCGCAGCCGGGATCGAGCAACCTGGATGACAACGCGCGCACTCGCTGGGCGGCATCTTCTTTGGGTAGATGCCGGCTCGCCGCGTTGATGGACACCACCTCTGCCGAAGGAAGAGGCTGCGACGCGTTGCGCTCGGCGTCGGCTACGACCCACGTCGCCAGGCCGCGCTCGGCGAGCGGCGCGGCGGCATCCATCGCTCCGGTGAGGTCGTCCGCGACGATGATGAGCCGTGGAACAGCCGCCATCGCCCCGGCCGACAGGCGTCAGGCCACTACGCTCGCGGGCAGGCGCTCGGCCATCATCCGCGCATAAGCCACGGCGGCGCGCATGTTGACGTGGTTGGCCTTGCCTTTCCACGCGATGTCGAATGCGGTGCCGTGATCGACCGACGTGCGTCGGATGGGGAGCCCGAGGCTGACATTCACTGTTTCGTCGAAGGCGATGAGCTTGCTCGGTATGTGACCCTGGTCATGGTACTGCGCCACCACCAGATCGAATTCGCCCTTGAGCGCGCGGTAGAACACGGTGTCGCCGGAAATCGGGCCCTTGACGTCCATGCCCTGCTGGCGCGCGAGCTCAACCGCATGATTGATGTGGTCGATCTCTTCGTTGCCGAAGATGCCGCCTTCGCCGCAATGCGGGTTCAGTCCCGCCACTGCGATGCGCGGGTGCGCGTGGCCGAGTGCGTTGAAATGGTCGCTGCCAGCGCGGATGGTGGCAAGCACGCGCTCGGTCGTCGCACGCTGGGTCGCGGTGCGCAGACTGACGTGAGTCGATACGTGCACCACCGACAGCTTGCTCGACGCGAGCAGCATGAAGGACGACTTGGCGCCGGTGAGATGCGCAAGCAGCTCGGTGTGACCGTCGAAATGGTGGCCGGCCGCATGCATTGCACCTTTGTTCAGCGGCGCCGTGACGATCACCCCGATCGTCCCGGCCAGCGCCAGCTCCACCGCCTTCACCACGTACTGGTAAGCCGCCTCGCCGCCGGCCGCAGTGATCTCGCCGTCACGGATCTGACCGGAGCCGCGGCTGGGCACATGGAACACCGGAACGACGCCGTTACGCGCGCTCTCAGGCGCCTCTCCGTACGTGAGGCCCGCACCCACCAAGCGTTCTGCGCGCTTGAGGAAATCGAGATCACCGACTACCGCCGACGCAGAGCGCTGCTCAGGCGACATCTCCGCAAGTGCCTTGACGATGATCTCGGGCCCGACCCCGGAGGGATCGCCCATCGTGATACCGATTCTGGGTGATGAGGTCATGAGGTTTGCCGATCGCCGATCGCTGCGATTATAGCTGCGCCTCCCCCCTCTCCGCCGCGCGCAGCTCGGCGCGAACCTCGGCCGCAGTCGCCAGCTCGCCACCACAGGCATTGATCATGCGAGCGGCCGCTTCCACCAGATCGACGTTGGTCTGGGTGCAACCGAGCGACGCGTCCTCCAGACCCACGCGGACGTGTCCGCCCTCCGCTACCGCGCGCGGCACGAGCTGCCGGATGTCGACGCCCAGACCGGCCACCATCCACCTGGCGCCCGGCGCCACCTGGTCCATGAGCTTGAGATAGGCCGTGAGACCGTAGTCGTCGGCAGGGAACCCGAAGGTATAGTCCGTGGAAAACATGAAGCGGTAGATGGGAGCCGGACAGGCGCAACGCCAGTGCAGCGACGCCCCCAGCCGCAGAAAGCCCGGCTCGTAGATCGCGTAGCTTGGATGAAAACGATAACGGGCCGCAAGCCCGAGCGCGTGGCGCAGATGCTGCTCGGGATTGCGGTACACGAATCCCTCGCGGTCCTGGCGCAGATCATCATACGAGGCGATGTTGAGCGAACCAGGGTCGACGGCCGCCCACTCCAGCAGGCCGCGTTGCGCGAGCTCCTCGTGCAACGCGAAGCGCTGCTGCGCTGTTTCGTCCACGGGCGAGTGTGCCATACCGGGAATCGACACGGTCGGATAGACGATCGCGTCCACGTGTCGCCGGATGCCCTCGATGATGGCGGCGTAGGCGGCCGCGCTTTCCCGCGGTGCGCTGCTCGCCTCGTCGTAGGCATGCACGTGAACGATCGCTGCCCCGGCACGCACGCACGCTGCGGCCTGCTCCACGATGTCCCGCACGCTCACCGGGATTCCTGGCTGGCGCGCAGGTCCCCACGGACCGTTGAGCGCGACTTCGAGCCAGGTCTTGCGCGCGTCCACGGCGCCGGCTCAGATGATGGTGACGTGGAGCTCGGCGAGACCCTCGACCTTGCCGACCAGCTTGTCCCCGCGCACAACGGCACCCACCCCGGCCGGCGTGCCGGTAAAGATCAAGTCGCCCGCTTGCAGGCGGTAGTAATTGGATAGAAACGCCAGCGTATCGGGAACGTTCCAGATCATGTCCTTCAAGTCACCCTGCTGACGCAGCTCGCCGTTGACCGAGAGCGTGATGGCGCCCGCGGAATGGTGCCCGTGGCTGGCAACGGGGTAGATGGCGGTGATCGGCGCCGACTCGTCGAAAGCCTTGCCGAAATCCCATGGACGTCCCATGTCGCGCGCCTGGAACTGCAGGTCCCGGCGCGTCATGTCCAAGCCAACCGCGTAGCCGTAGACGTGGTCGAGCGCCCGCGCCGCGGGAATCTGGAAACCGCCGCGGTGCAGCGCAACCACCAGTTCGATCTCGTGATGCAGGTTGGCAGTGCCCGGCGGGTAGTGGACCTCGCCGCCCTCGGGGACCACCGCGTCGGCTGGCTTCAGGAAAAAGAACGGCGGCTCACGCTCGGGGTCCTTCCCCATCTCGCGCGCGTGCGCGGCGTAGTTGCGCCCGACGCAATAGATGCGATGCACCGGGAAGCGGCCTTTTTGGCCGGCAACGGGAACCGACGGCGTTTCGTGCGCGTCAACGACGAAGGCGTTTGTCATCTGTGCTGGTTTTCCTCGAAAAAAGGTTGGGAAGCTGCGACGGCGCGAGTTTCTTCAGACCAACCGCTCGCGCCACAGTCCGAGCGCCTGCTGCACCGGGCGGTTGGAGAAGCTGAACAGCACCGTATCGCCGTCGGCGTCGAGTCGATGGGCACACCACGCGGGAACCACGAACGTGTCGCGGGCAGAGAACGCGAGGCGCTCGCTGTCGACGCTCACGCTGCCGCCACCCTCGATGCAGTGGAACACGGTCCCGTCCGTGCAGCGGCAGGCGCCGCCGCGAAAACCTGCCGGCAGGAGCTGCACGAACGCGCCGATGCTGGGCATCGGGTAACCACCGCTCGCCGGGTTGATGAACTGCATCTTGTAGCCGTGCACGGCATGCGGCTCGCCGTTGCAGCGCAGCTGCTCCAGCGTCTCGCGCGTGCGCGCATAGGGGTAGGCGAACACGGGCGATGCAAGACCGCGGGGCTCGTAATCGACCGGCAGCAGATTGGCGCCATAGCGGACCAGCGCATCGCCCTCCGGGCGCGCCACCGGCTGCGAGTCTTGGGGATAGTTCTCCTGGAAACCCGTCTCCAGGAACCGCACGAGCGGAATGTCCAGGCCGTCCAGCCAGACCACGGGCTCGCTACCGGGATTGCCATGGTCGTGCCAAGTCCACGCCGGTGTGATGATGAAATCGCCCGGGTGCATCGTAATGCGCTCGCCTTCGACCGCGGTGAACGCGCCACTACCCTCGACGATCAAGCGCAGCGCCGACTGCGTGTGGCGGTGGCTAGGAGCGACCTCGCCCGGCAAGATCAGCTGCAGCCCGGCAAAGAGCGACTGAGTGATCGCCGAGGCGCCTGGCAAGCCAGGGTTCTCCAGGATCAGCACGCGCCGAACAGCTTCCTTGGCCGAGATCAGCCGGCCCGATTCCATCAGCCAGGGGCGCACCTGCTGATAGCGCCAGATAGCCGGCACGCACGGGGAGCGCGGCTGCTCGGGCACCAGCGCGGACATCGCCTCCCAGAGCGGCTTCAGGTTGGCCTGCGCGATGCGCTGATAATACGCGTCACGCTCCGCGCGGGTGTCCGTGGCCGCTCGTGTCATGCTCTGCTCCTTTCGTTCAAATCGGCTCCAGCTCAGCTCACCGCGGGGAGCCTCAAGCCGAAGTCGCGTTCAACCAGCTCGGTCACGCGCGTGAGGAAATCCTGCCGCATCTCCTCGTTGCTGCGCTGCTTCAGCTTCCACTTGCGGTAGATTTCGTTGTTCTTCGACTGGCTGGCTCCGAAAAAGCCGGGCGTGATCGGGAAGTAGCGGTCGATGGCGTCCTGGACCTCGGCGGCGCTGCCGCGCTGGATCAACTCCAGGCAAAAGTCCTTGCCGAACTTGGCGTGGAACTTCTCCTCCGGCATGGTAATACGCGCCAGGTTACGCAGCGGATGGAAGCTGCAGTGAAGCAGATCCTCCACCTGCAGGATCTCGGCATAGTCCGCGATGGCTTTGATCACGCAGAATTCCGGCCAGGTCTTGAGCGCAAAGCTGAAAATCGACAGCGGGCGCTTGTGCTGCGGATCCATGCGCTCCGTCGCGACGCCGATCTCGTCCGCCAGGGCCTTGAAGCGGACGTGATGATGATACTCCTCCATCGCGACCCGGCAGGTCAGCCACTTGGCGTAGGGAGTCGGTGCGAGCTTGATGGCCGGCTCGTCGAACACCTGTGCGCCGTACAGCTCGTTGACCGCGTGACTGATGACGATCTTCTGCACGGCGGTGCGATACTCCTCGGGCTGCTGGGCCAGCTCGGCCGCCGTCTTCACCTCGGGGACGTGCACGGCTTCGGTGGTGGACATCGTGTGCTCCGTTCAGTAACTAGATAATTGGTTCGCTGTTGAATGCTTCGAGGTCGGACGTGAGCTCGACCAGCTGATCCCGCACCGCGATGCTGATGGCGGCGTCGAGGGACTCCGGCGTCAGGTCCGCCAATGGCGCGGTCAGCACGCGCACTGCGGGCCGCGGCTGGGAAAACAGAAATACCTCGCGCCCGCGCACTCCGAAGATCTGGCCGGTAACATCGCAGCCCGGCGAGCAGAGCCACGCGACCAGGCGCGCGACATAGCCGGCCGGGATTTTGAGCGCGCGCTCCTTGTACGCCTGTTGTGCCGGGTTGGCCGGTGCAATGGACTCGGTCACGCGCGTGGCGGCAAACGGCGCAACGGCGTTGCAGTTCACGTTGGAGCGCGCCATGTCCAGCGCTACAGCGCGCGTGAGTCCGACTAGACCGGCCTTTGCCGCGGCATAAGCTGACTGAGCGTAGTTGCCGTACAGTCCAGCGGTCGAAGTAATGTTGACGATACGCCCTGGCGCGCGGCCGCTCTTCACTGCATCGCGCAGCAACGGCGTCGCTGCGGCGAGCAAGGCCCACGCGCCGCTGAGGTTGGTCTGGATGACGCGCTCCCAATCGCTGCGCTGCGACTTGAAGATGAAGCCGTCGCGCAGAATGGCCGCGTTGTTGATCACGATGTCCAGCGCGCCAAAGCGCTCGAGCGTCAGCCGCACCGCCGTCTGCGCCGTTCCCGGCGCGGCGATGTCTTCGGGCACAGCCAACGCGTTGGCGCCCAGGGCGGCAGCGGCAGTTTGCACGCTGCCGGCATCGGCCGTCTCGCCTGCTATGGAGACGCCCGGATCGACGAGCGTCACGCGCGCGCCGCGCCGGACCAGCTCTTGCGCGACGGCGTAGCCGATGCCGCGCGCGCCCCCACTCACGATAGCGACTTGCCCTTCGAGGCTGAACGGACCGCTCATGCCACCGCCCGCGACGCTGTCTGGTCGATGGCTCTGTAGAAGGCGTCCGCGTGGATGTCGCGCGCCGCAATCCCGCCCGCGCGCAGCAGCTCCGTGGCGGCATCCACCATGGCCGGCGGCCCGGCGAGATAGGCCTGAAACCCGGCAAAGCTGGCGAAATCACCGCGCACAGCGTCCGTCACCAGGCCGTAGCGCCGCGCCGGAGTGGCCGCGGTCTCGTGCAAGTCACCGGGCTGCGGCTGATCGGACAGCACCACGTGCGCTTTCAGCTGCGGATGCTGGGCCTGCCATGCGCGCAATTCCGCCTCGCCATACACGTCGCGCTCTGCGCGCACGCCGAAGTAGAGGTGAAGCGGCTGCGCCATACCCTTGGCGAGCGCGGCGGCGATGATGGAGCGGATCGGGGCGAGGCCGGTGCCGCCCGCGACAGCGATCAGCGGTCCAGGGTGCTGTTCACGCAGATACGACGTGCCGAACGGGCCTGAGACGCGCACCGGATCGCCCACCCTGAGCTGCGCCGGAAGATGGCTGCTCACCCCGCCGGCCATGCAGCGGATGTGAAACTCCAGCATCGCGTCGTCCGGCCGATTGGCCATTGAATAGTCGCGCGGGACATTCGGGGCGAAGCCGAACTCGAGCTTGGCGAACTGCCCGGCGGAAAACGTGTAAGGACCGCCCGACTCGATCGCGAGCCGCAGCCGCAGCACATCGTGCGTTGCGAAGCTCATCTCCGCCACCCTGCATTGCATCACTCGCGAGGGATGCATCACGAAGTCCTCGGCCGTGAGGCGGCGGATCTCGACGTCGCCCCAGACCTGGGTCCGGCAGGCGAGGATCACACCACGGCTGCGCTCGGCCGCTGACAGCGCGTGCTCCGAGTACTCGAGCTCGAGGATGTCGCCCGCGACGTATTCGCACTTGCAAGTGCCGCAGTTGCCCGACTGGCAGCTATAACCGAACCCTACGCCGTGGCGCAGTAGCGCATCCAGCACGGTGTCGCCATCCTCCGCTGGTGCGCTCTGCGGATCGCCGGCCAGGGTGATGGTCCAGGTCATGGCGCTGCGAGGGTGATCAGGAAGACACGATGGTCAGCGGCGGCGATTTCCGCTAGGATGAAACAAAGTAACACCTCCAATTGTTGGATGTCAAACAAAACACCGGATGTCGGAAACGCCTAGGCGCAAAGCTCGTCCGCTCGCGGCCTCTGCCGCCGGCGGCGCCAAGCTCGGCCTGCTGCCGGGCCTGCTCGGCTACCACCTGCGCCTGGCGCAGCGCGCCATCTTCGACGATTTCGCTGCGGCGATGGGTGAGCTGGATATGAGCCCCGGCCTGTTCGGCATGCTGGTCATCATCGAAGCCAATCCAGGGCTGAAGCAGACCGAGCTGGCAAACGCGGCCCGCCTCGACCGCTCCAGCCTGGTGCCGGCCCTGGACAAGCTCGAGGCGCGCGGGCTGGTGGCGCGCCGCGCCTCAGTCGAGGATCGCCGAGTGAACGGCATTTCGCTCACGGCCGCCGGCACGGCGCTGTTGAAGAAGCTGAAACAGCGGGTAGCGCGCCATGAGAAGCGCCTGGTCAGCAATCTGACCGCCGGGGAGCGCGAGACCCTGGTCGCCTTGCTTCAACGCATTCTTCCCGAGCACCGATGAAGCGGGGCGCAGCGCCGCTGCTGCAACGCGGCTTCTAGCCCTGATCCAGAGCACTCCGTCCGCGCGCCAACTTGGTGCGAGCGCGGGCGCGCTTGTCCCGCAGCCGGCGCTCCTTGGATGCAACGCTGGGACGGGTGGGGCGACGCGGCTTGGGCGGGTGCGCGGCCTTGCGTACGAGCTCGACCAGCCTGGCGCGCGCGTCTTCCCGGTTCCGCGCCTGGCTGCGAAAGCGGTTAGCCTCGATGACGAGCCATCCGTCCGCCGTGACGCGCCGGCCAGCCAACGCGCGCAGCCTGCGCCGAACCTCAGCCGTCAGGTCCGCGCTCTGTTCCAGCGCAAAGCGCAGCTGCACTGCGGTGGAAACCTTGTTGACGTTCTGTCCGCCCGGCCCGGGCGAACGCACGAAGGTCTCTTGCAGATCGCGCTCGTCCAGAGCGAGCGCCGGGGTGATTCGGATGGTCGCCAACGCGCTTAGCCTTGCTCGAAAACTGACGGTCAAGGCGCTCATTGTCCTATGAAAACGGCGGCGTGCGACGACCCAAGAACAGCATGGTTCTCCCGCTTCCACGACTTCGCTTGCAAAGGAGTGCGACTGGGACTAGAGTCTCGTCCGGATTTTCCGCAGCGTACTTTCCTGCAGCACAAAACCATAAAACCGAAGGCGCCGACGGCAAGTCCCGAGTTGAACAAAAAGTGATTTCAGTTGTCGTGCGTAGAACTCAATATCGGGAGAGACTTATGAAACGATGGAAGAACCAGGTTGCCGGCGGCGTCAAGGCCGTTGCGGCAGCGGCGTTCGCCTGTGTCGCAGCACAGGCCGGTGCCGCGGACGTGACTTACGAGCGGCTGCTCAATGCGCAGGGCGAGCCGGGCAACTGGATGACGTACCACGGAACTTACAAGTCGTGGCACTACAGCGCGCTCGATCAGATCAACACCGCCACCGTGGGGCGCCTGCAGGAGGCCTGGTCGCATGCCGCCTCGCGCTCGTTCCGTGGGCTACAAAGCTTCCCGCTCGCGATCGACGGCATCGTGTACTACAGCAGCTCATATAACCAGCTCTATGCGCTGGACGGTGCGACCGGCCAGATGCTGTGGACCTACAAGCAGAAACTCAACGAAGATCTGGTCGCCAAGCAGACCCACTCGCCGTATAACCGCGGTATCGCGGCGGGCTACGGCAACATCTACATGGGCACCCTGGACGGCAAGCTGGTCGCGGTGGACGCGAAGACCGGCAAGCTCAACTGGGAAACCAAGCTGGTCGACTCCGCGCGGCTAACCGTGGGCTTCACAGGAGCACCACTGGTGGTTAAAGATAAAGTCATCATCGGTGCGCAGGGCGGTGAATGGCCCTACCGCGGCCCGATCTTCGGTGTGAACGCCAAGACTGGTGAGCAGGTTTGGCAGTTCTACACAGTCGGTGGCAACGAGGACAACGGCGATTCGCGCAACACCTGGGGCAACGACTCGTGGAAGACGGGCGGCGGTGGCGGCTGGATGGCGGGCGCCTACGATCCGGAAACCAACTCCGTATGGTGGGGAACCGGCAACCCGGCGCCGCTGTACGACTGGGCCGGTCCCGACTGGCAGAACAACGGTCCGCGGCCCGGCGTGAACCTGTACACCACCTCGGTCGTGCTGCTCGATCCCGACACCGGCAAGCTCAAGGGCTATTGGCAAGAGCTGCCGCATGACGCGTGGGACTTCGACAGCGCGATGGGCGAGTTCATGTTCATCGACCAGGGCGGCAAGAAGTACGTGGTCCACCCGAACAAGGGCGGCTTCGTGTTCGTGTACGACCGCAACGCCAACCCGCAGAAGGTCTGGCCGTTCGTCAAGAACATCAATTTCGTTCAAACCATCAAGGACGACGGCACGCTGGTGGGACGCCGCGACCTGCGCGAAGGCAAGCACGAGAATCTGTGCCCAGCTATCGCCGGCGGCTTGAGCTGGAACTCGGGCTCCTACAATCCGAAGACCAAGCTGCTCTACCGCGTGGGCTACGAGTGGTGTATCGACCTCGAGGTGGTGAAGACGACCCCGGTGCTCGAGCCTATGGCGCAGCTCAACATCGGCGCGGACTTCAAGTTCGTGCCGGCCAAGGGTGAAGATCGTATGTACGGTCATGTGGACGGGCGCGATCCGATTACTGGCAAGCTGGCCTTCAGCATTCACTACGACGTGCCGCCTCACGCTAGCCTGCTCACCACAGGTGGCAACCTGCTATTCGTGCCCGGGGCGGATCAAATATTGCGCGCCTACGACGCTACCAACGGCAAGCTGCTCTGGAGTCACAACGATGGTCAGGGTCACAACGGCGGCATCATCACCTACACCGCAAAAGGCAAGCAATACATCGCCGTCATGACCGGCTGGGGCAGCCTGGTGGGTGATGGCTACGGCGAATGGTTCGGCGAGCCGTGGGCCAGCATGCCGAAGGACTCGGGCGTGCTGAAGGTGTTTGCGCTGCCTTAATTTCGCCCGTAAACGGAGCACCCGGAGGCGGGGAACGTTCCCCGCCTCTTTTTTATGGTGGGATAAAATATCGCTTCAGAGGAGATTCGAGATGACGAGTCTGCAGGCGGCAGCGTGTAGTGCGGTCCACCACGCCGTGTCCGCGACGGCAGTGTGCCTCGCTCTCGCGGTTTGTAGCGCCGCGGCCGACGACAGCAAGCCCGCGACACCGATGACGCGGTACGAGACACCCAAAGACGCTGGTCAGCCAGCGCAGACCAAGACCGCGGACCAGTCTGAGCCGGCGAAGGCGCCGGAGTTCAGCGCTCACGGTGCGTTCAGCAACATCTGCGGCTTCTGTCACGAGGACGGCGGGCGCAGGGCGGGCAAAGGGCCTCAGCTGATGGGCACCGAGAAGACCGATGAGCAGATCTTCGAGCGCATCAAGTTCGGCAAGCCCGGGCGGATGGCGGCTTTCGGCGGGGTGTTCACCGACGACCAGATCAAGCAGATCGTCGTCTACATCCGCAACCTCAAGCCGCGCTGACAGAACCTGCCTCAACGCGATCGTTCTCGTTTTGAACTTCTGCAGCAACTGCGCAGCACCCGTCGCCCGGCGCGTACCGGACGGGGACACCTTGCCGCGCTGGGTGTGCGACAGCTGCCACGCGATCCACTACGAGAACCCGCGGATGATCGTGGGCTGTGTGGCAGAGTGGGAGGGCCGCATCTTGCTGTGCCGGCGCGCGATTGAGCCGCGCCACGGCCTGTGGACGGTGCCGGCCGGCTTTCTGGAGAAGGGCGAAACCACGGCCGAGGGGGCGCAACGCGAGACTCTGGAGGAAGCCAACGCGCGCGTCGAGATCGCCGCGCTGTTCTCGCTCTACAACCTGCCCCACATCGATCAGGTGTATCTGCTGTTCCGCGGGCGCCTGCTCGACGCCCAGTTCGGCGCCGGTGCCGAGACGCTCGAGGCACGCCTGTTCGACGAGGCCGACATCCCCTGGGAGCAGCTGGCCTTTGCGACCGTGCGCAACACCCTCAACCACTACCTGAGCGACCGCGCGACCGGGAAGTTCGGCTTCCACATCGGGACGATCGAAGCATCAGGTCGACCGCCGCAGCGCGCGCCTCGGCCCTGATCCCGGCGGTACTGCGCAGGCCGGTCCCCAGCCGCGCACGCGTTCCGCGGCGCGCCATCTTTTGTGTTGCAGCACAAGGTGTTGGGTGCGCTCCTGCGGTTCGCGCGCGATCCCGGGCGAGACTGTCGCAGTGCGCGACAACCCAGGCGAATGGCGCCCGTCGGCATGAGCAGCGCCGCGCACCATCGGACGCGGCGCCCTGCCCTGTCGTTGGAATGGAATTCGCTTCGTCGGACGCTCGGAGCCCCAACCCGAACCGCGACCCGCCAGATGGCCGCCCCAACCGCAGCCCGCGCCGCCGCCCCGCAGCGGCAACCTGATCGCAGGCTGACGCTCGACGAGATCCTGCGCGACCTGGTCGCCGATCAGCTCGCGACCCGCGAGGCCGCGGACGCCCTGCTCGCGACGAAAGCGCTGCGCAAGGGGGATGCTCATCCCCTGATCGTCATTGCCGAGCAGAAATGGAAAGACCCGCGCAAGCCCAAGCACCTGCTGAGCCTCGATACGCTGAGCGAGTGGCTCGCCGGCAAGGTCGATCTTCCTTACATGCACATCGACCCGTTCAAGATCGACTTCGCGGCCGTCACCAAAGTGATGTCCAATGCTTACGCGGCGCGCTTCCGCATTCTGCCCGTGCAGGTCACCGCCAAGGAAGTCGTGATCGCGACGTCCGAGCCCTATGTGCGCGAATGGGAGACGGAGCTTGCGCAGATCCTGCGCCTCGCGATCAAGCGCGTGCTGGCCAATCCCCAGGACATCGCCAACTACCAGATCGAGTTTTACAACCTGGCGCGCTCGGTGCACAGCGCCTCGCAGCAGAGCCAGGGCGTCATCAGCGATATCGCCAACTTCGAGCAGCTCGTGCAGCTCGGCCAGAGCGGCAAGCTGGATGCCAACGACCGTCACGTCGTCAACATCGTGGACTGGCTCCTGCAATATGCATTCGACCAGCGCGCGAGCGACATTCACCTTGAGCCGCGGCGCGAAGCCGGCAACGTGCGCTTCCGTATCGACGGCGTGCTGCACCAGGTCTACCAGATTCCGACGCCGGTGCTGGGTGCAATGACCAGCCGTATCAAGATCCTGGGGCGCATGGACGTGGTCGAAAAGCGCCGCCCGCAGGACGGTCGCATCAAGACACGCACTCCGGATGGCGACGAGGTGGAGCTGCGCCTGTCCACCATGCCCACCGCCTTCGGCGAGAAGCTGGTGATGCGCATTTTCAACCCAGAAGTCCTGGTCAAGGACTTCACCGAGCTCGGCTTTTCCGACGACGACAAGAAGCGCTGGAACCAGCTCGTCGGCCGGCCGCACGGCGTGATCCTGGTTACCGGCCCGACCGGCTCGGGCAAGACCACCACTTTGTATTCCACGCTCAAGCAGCTCGCCACCCC
>DASPUW010000293.1:0-4271 GCA_035622675.1 Burkholderiales bacterium
TGGAGTAGAGAGGAGCATCTTTGGCATTCGCTTCGATCTTTTCCCTGCAGGAGTCTTCCGGATGCGGACATTGGTGATCGCCACCCTGGCATTGCTGGGCGCCTGCACTTCGACCCGCAGCTTCGACCTCTCCGGAATGTCCTTTTCGTCCACGCCACTGGCTGGCAAAGTCGTGTGGAACGACCTGGTCACGGAGGATGCCGCCACGGCACGGCGCTTCTACGCGGGAGTGTTCGGGTGGACCTTCGAGCAGACCACCTCCGCGGGTGGTCTGCCCTACCTGCTGGCCCGCCAGGACGGCATGTACGTCGTCGGCATCGTGCAGACGGCGCCGCGCGCCGACGGGAAGCCGATTACGCGCTGGCTCCCGTATTTCTCCGTTGTCGATGTCGACGCCTCTGTGGCGCGAGCGCAGGCGCTCGGCGGCGGCGTCGCTCTCACAGCGCGCACCCTACCGATCGGTCGCGTCGCAGCCGTCACCGATACTGAGCAGGCCGTGATCGGACTTGTCCGCAGCAGTATCGGCGATCCGGACGACGCCACCACGCGTGCCGCGGCTGGCCGGGTCGTGTGGACTGAATTGCCGTCGAATGACCCCGTGAAGGCGGCAAAATTTTACCGGGAGGTAACCGGACTGGTTCCCGTCGATGTCGCGCGGCGCGGCGGGAGCTACACGATGATGAAAGCGGGGACCGCGGAGCGCGCCGGCATCTTCCGCAACCCGGATCCGCAGTGGTCGCCGGCGTGGCTCACGCACTTTGGCGTGGCGGACCTTGCCGCGGCGGTGGAACGCACCAAGGCGTTCGGCGGCACGGTGCTCCTGCCGCCCTCGCCGGAACTGCGCGAGGGCACCATGGCCGTGATCACCGACCCGGGCGGGGCCATCCTCGTACTGCAGAAAGTCGGAGCATGAAGATGACGATGGCAGACAGGCTTCTCTGGTTTGCACGACGCGTGGCGCTCGCGGCCGCCCTCCTTGCCACACTCGTGCTTTCGAGCTGCAATACCAGCGTGGGAGTGGGCATGAGCGTGGGGGTGCCGATCGGCAACAATGGCCGCATGTCCTTGAGCACGGGCCGCTGGCTCTAGCGCGGCAGCCAGGATTAGTGAAGGTGCGGCGGACCGCCGAACAACTCCGTCAACGGCGACTGCGCGCGGTACGCAACGAATCTCTCGGAGCATCGTATCGACTCCACGCACCGCACCGAGACCCAGCTAGTCTGTGTCGAGTCGCTGCGGTAGATCGAGCGTCCTTGCTTGATCGTCTCCATCACCTTGATATCCGCAATCTTCAGCCGATCGATCGTCAGTGGGTTATCGGAAAGGATCGCGAAGTCCGCGAGCTTGCCCACCTCGATGGAGCCCTTGCTCTTCTCCTCGAAGTGCTGGTAGGCAGCCCAGAGGGTCATCGCCTTGAGCGCCACGAGGGGCTCGACGCGGTGCTCGGGGCCCAGCACCGCGTTCGAGCGCGTCGTGCGATTGACGGTCGCCGCCAGCACCCGCATCGTGTCCGGAAACGCCACTGGCGCATCGTGGTGCGAGCTGAACATCATGTCGTTTGTGATCATCCAGCCGGTGGGCGAGATGTTGGCGGCGCGCTCCGGCCCGAGCACCGTGTGAACGTACCAGTCGCCCCAATAGAACGTGTGCATCGGGAAGAGCGCGGGGAATATCCCCAGCGCCTTGATCTTGGGTACCTGGTCTTCGCGCAGCGTCTGCCCGTGGATCATCACCGGCCGCAGGTCGCGCCCCGGATACCGCGCCGACGCAACAGTGATGACCCTGATCAGCTGGTCGATGGCGGCGTCGCCGTTGGTGTGGGTAATGATCTGCCAGTTCTCCCGATAGGCCCGGCTGACGGCTGCAAGCGCCTGTTCGTCCGTCATCGCCGGATAGCCGGCAAAGCCTGCAGGCTGATCCGGAGGCGGCGTCAGGTAAGGCTGCGACAGCCACGCGGTCCGGCCCTGCGGCGACGCGTCGAGGGTCAGCTTCACGCCACCGATGCGTAGGTGATTGCGATAGCTGCGACTGACGTATGGTCCTTTCATGAACCCGCCGGACGCGGGAACCAGCAGAACCTCCGGATACAGCACTGCGTCGAGCTTGAGCCTGCCGGCGCGCGCAGCCGCGATGTAGAGCTCCACGTTGCCGGGCAAGGCGCGCCCTTACTGCGCGGTGGTGTGACCGTACTTCGCGTACAGCTCCTGGCCACCGTCGAGCAATGCCAGCTGCTGCTCGAAGCTGAGCTTGGGGAGGATCCGCAGGAACTCCCGGATCAGCACGGTTCCCTCCATCACCCCGCTGGGCTCCCGGGTGCCGGGCTCGCGTCGGATCACGCCGCCCGGGGGGTCTTCCGTCGCCGCAGTGATGCCGGTGATCTGCAGCGCCTTGGTGTTGAGCGCGTGCAGGTGTCCAGACTGATGGATCACGATTATCGGCAGGTCTGTCGAGACGGCGTCGAGGTCCGCGGCCGTGGGGTGGCGCTGCTCCGCCAGTTGCGAGTCGTCGTAGCCGAAGCCGATGACGACGCCGAAATCGCGCGAGATGCTCGAGGTCGCCATCCACTTGCGGAGCCGCTCCTGAAGGTCGCCGATCGACCGCACTCCACCGTCGGGCGGCGGCAGCAAGTTGGCCGCCATCGCCTGGACGCCCGCTCCCCACATGTGCCCGTGCGCGTCGATGAATCCGGGGACCATGGTCTTGCCCCTGATATCGATCATTGTCGTGCTGGCGCCCTTGTGCGCCTTCTCGACGAAGCCGCGCGCGCCGACGGCGACGATCTTTCCGCCTTTGACGGCAACGGCCTCGGCAGTTGGCTGCTTGTCGTTCAGCGTGACAATCGGGCCACCGAAATAGATTGCGTCCGCGTTGGCAGCGCTCGCCGGGGAGGCAATAGGCAATGCGAGAGCCACCGCGGCAAGTCGGGTCGAAAGCAACGTCATCCTGTTCTTTCCGGTTGAGTCATGCGAGAACGATATGCGTCCGAGCTGATCGTCGCAGCGGCAGGGTACACATTGATTACTTTGACGGGATTATCTCAGCGTTTCAGCACGGGGGGCTGGTGGCCGGCTGCGGCCGGAGGCGGTTCCCAGAAGCACGCGTTCCGATAGACCTCTGCTTCGTTAGGCGAAGGGGTCATTCACGCCCGGTATGCTCTGCCCAACGAAGACATTCGCAATGAAGCACCTTGCGGCGCAGCAGAGCCGGCGCCCCGAAGTTGCAGGTAGCATAGACGGGAACAGCAGACCTCGCGCCTTCGCGACTTAGGGAATGCTCCGGCCGCGCTCGAGCCACAACGTTAGCTAGCTAGCCTTCGACGAGGAGAGAAGATCGATGCACGCAATGATGAAGATGCACTTGGCGCCTGTCCTGGTATTGGTGGCGGCATTCTCAATGATGCCCTTCGGCGTGCTCGCTCAGACGAGCAAGCCGCACATCGTGCTCATCCTGACGGACAACCTGGGCTACGGTGAGCTGGGATCTTACGGTGGCGGCATCACCCGGGGAGCGGCAACGCCGCGGATCGACTCGCTGGCCAACGAAGGCATGCGTTTCCTGAACTTCAACATGGAAGTTCAGTGCACGCCCGCCCGTTCCAGTCTGTTCACCGGCCGCTTCGCGATCCGTTCCGGCACCCACTCGGTGCCGTTTGGAGGTGTCTACGAGGGCCTGACGCAGTGGGAAGTGACCCTCGGCGAGGCCTTGTCCGACGCGGGATACGCGACCGGCTACTACGGGAAGTGGCACCTCGGCAGCAACGACGGGCGTCTACCCAACGACCGGGGGTTCGACGAATGGTTCGGCATTCCCCGGACGACCGAAGAGGCGCTCTGGTTCGCCTCCCCAGGCTGGTCCCCGGAGATCATGCCTCCGACACAGATGATGGAAGGTAGGAAAGGCGAGAAGAGCCGCATGCTGGGCGACTACGACCTGACGCAGCGCCGCCTCATCGACGCGGAGATCACCCGCCGGTCGGTTGCCTTCATCGGCAACCAGGCCCACTCCGGCAAACCCATGTTCGTCGTCGTAGCGCTGACGCAACCGCATTTGCCCACTGAGCCGAACCCCGCCTTCAAGGGCCGCACCGGCAACGGCGACTGGGCGGACATGCTCGCCGAGATGGATGCCAACGTCGGCCAGATACTCGACGCGGTGGACAAGGCCGGCATCCGCGACAACACGATCGTCATCTTCACCAGCGACAACGGCGCCGAGTACATCCGTCCCTGGAACGGATGGGCGGGCCCCTGGCGCGGCGCGTACTTCACCGC
>DASPUW010000294.1:0-3259 GCA_035622675.1 Burkholderiales bacterium
GGCTCGATTCTGGCAGAAGCGCGGGAAATGGTCTCTCCAGCGGCAATGCGATCCGCTCGAAACCGTCTCATTGTTTCGTACTCTAACAGAGGGGACGACTGCAACACTGCGTTTCAAAAAGGCGGAAGGGAAAATTGCCCGGAGCCGACATATGATCCAATATCGCCAATGCTTTTCATGCCGGATGGATTCGCCCGGTCCGGCGCAGGAACTTTCTCCAGACTATGACCATCTTCGATCGATTTCAGGCTCGGTGCCGGCGGCTTGAACCAGCCGCACAGGCGGGCTTTTCACGCACGCGATGGGTCGTGGGTCTGTGCGCGATCGCGGTCGTGGTCGTGGGGGGGTATCTGTTTTTCTTTGCCCGCAACGGAGGTGCGCAGTCTCCCGCGGGCAAGACGGACAAGGCCGCGGCGGTGCGCAGCGTGCCGGTGGTCGCGGCACCCGCCAAAACGGGCGATATCGGCGTCTATCTGACCGGGCTGGGGTCGGTCACTCCGCTCAACACCGTCACCGTGAAGAGCCGCGTCGACGGGCAGCTCATGCAGGTGCTGTTCAAGGAAGGCCAGGTGGTGCGCGCGGGCGACCTGCTGGCCCAGATCGACCCGCGTCCGTTCCAGGTGCAGCTCACGCAGGCCGAGGGACAGCTCGCCCGCGACCTGGCGCTGCTGAAGAACGCGGAGCTCGACCTCGAGCGCTACAAGGTCCTGGTCGAGCAGGACTCCGCCCCCAGGCAGCAGCTCGACACGCAAGCCGCCCTGGTGCGGCAATACGAAGGCGCGGTGAAAGTCGATCAGGGCATGGTGGACAACGCCAAGCTCCAGCTTGTCTATTCGCGCATCACCGCGCCGATCAGCGGCACGATCGGGCTGCGCCTGGTCGATCCCGGCAACATCGTCCATGCCACGGACACCAACGGCCTCGCCGTCATCACGCAGCTGCAGCCGATCACCGTCGTGTTCACCATTCCCGAGGACAGCCTGCCGCGCGTCATGAAAAAGCTGCACGCGGGCGAGCGCCTCACAGTCGAGGCCTACGACCGCGAACAGCGGAACAAGCTCGCCACGGGGTATCTGCTGACCGCCGACAACCAGATCGATCCCACGACCGGGACGGTGCGGCTCAAGGCGAAGTTCGACAATGAAGACGGCGGGCTCTTTCCCAACCAGTTCGTCAACGCGCGCCTGCTGCTCGACGTGAAGAAGGGCGCGACGGTGGTACCGTCGGTCGCCATTCAGCGCGGCACCCAGGGCTCCTACGTGTTCGTGGTGAAGCCCGATCAGACGGTCGCGGCGCGGCCGATCACCGTCGGTCCGTCGCAAGGGGATGACACCGCGGTCGAGAGCGGGATCGCGCCGGGCGATCTGGTGGTCGTCGACGGCGCCGACAAGTTGAAGGACGGCGCCAAAGTGGACATGCAGCCTGCCGACGGCGGTTCGCGCCAGCGCGGAAAGCCCGGCAAGACCGGCAAGGCATGAGCCTTTCCAGCCCGTTCATCCTGCGGCCGGTGGCGACCTCGCTGCTGATGGTCGCGCTGCTGCTCGCCGGCGCGGTAGCCTATCGCCTACTGCCGGTATCAGCGCTGCCGCAGGTCGACTACCCGACGATCCAGGTGGTCACCTTCTATCCCGGCGCCAGCCCCGATGTGATGGCGTCGTCCGTAACGGCTCCGCTCGAACGCCAGTTCGGGCAGATGCCGGGCCTCAACCAGATGACTTCCACCAGCTCGGGCGGAAGCTCGGTCATCACTCTGCAGTTCACGCTGAGCCTCAACCTGGACGTTGCCGAGCAGGAGGTGCAGGCGGCGATCAACGCGGCCTTCAGCTACCTGCCCAAGGATCTGCCCAACCCGCCCGTGTACAGCAAGGTCAATCCGGCGGACGCGCCGGTGCTGACGCTGGCGTTGATGTCCAAAACGCTGCCGCTGCCCACCGTCGAAGACCTCGCGGATACCCGCCTGGCGCAGAAGATCTCGCAGCTCCCCGGCGTCGGGCTGGTGAGCATCAGCGGCGGCCAGCGGCCTGCGATCCGGGTGCAGGCGAATCCCACGGCGCTCGCGTCGTACGGCGTCGGCATGGAAGACATCCGCAACGCGATCGCGGCCGCCAACGTGAATCAGGCCAAGGGGACCTTCGACGGCCCCCAGCGCGCGTTCACCATCGCGGCCAACGATCAGCTTCTGAGCAGCAGCGAGTATCGCCCGCTCATCGTGGCCTACCGCAACAGCGCGCCGGTGCATCTGTCCGACGTAGCGGACGTCGTGGACGATGCGGAGAACGTGAAGCTGGCGGCGTGGATGAACGACGTGCCGGCGGTGATCCTCAACGTGCAGCGGCAGCCGGGCGCCAACGTCATCGAGGTGGTCGACCGCATCAAGAAGGTGCTGCCGCAGCTGCAGAGCTCCCTCCCGGCCGCCGTGCAGGTGTCCGTGCTCACCGACCGCACGACGACGATCCGGGCGTCGGTGCGCGACGTGCAGTTCACGCTGATGCTGTCGATCGCGCTGGTGGTGATGGTCATCTTCCTGTTCCTGCGCAACCTGGCTGCCACCGCTATTCCCAGCGTCTCCGTGCCGCTGTCTCTGGTCGGAACGTTCGGCGCGATGTATCTGCTCGGCTTCAGTCTTGACAACCTGTCGTTGATGGCGCTCACCATCGCCACCGGGTTCGTGGTGGACGACGCCATCGTGATGATCGAGAACATCTCGCGCTACGTCGAGGCGGGGGAGCCGCCGCTGCAGGCGGCGCTCAAGGGGGCCGCGCAGATCGGCTTCACCATCCTGTCGCTGACCGTATCGCTGATCGCCGTGCTCATTCCCCTGCTGTTCATGAGCGACGTGGTGGGGCGGCTGTTCCGCGAGTTCGCCATCACGCTGAGCGTCACGATCCTGATCTCGGCGGCGGTGTCGCTGACCCTGACTCCGACCATGTGCGCGCGGCTGCTCAAGCACCGCCCCGACTCCGAGCGCACCCGCTTCTATCGGGCGACAGGCCGCGCGATCGACCGCTTGATCGAGCTGTACGCACACAGCCTGCGCTGGGTGCTCGACCGCCAGCGCATGACGTTGATCGTGGCGGTAGCCACGCTGGCAGTGACCGTCCTGCTCTACGTCTACGTTCCCAAGGGCTTCTTTCCGGTGCAGGACACGGGCGTCATCCTCGGCATCTCGGAAGCTCCGCAGTCGATTTCGTTTGACGCCATGGCCGAGCGGCAGCGAGCGCTGGCGCGGGTCGTTCTGCAGGACCCTGCCGTCGAGAGC
>DASPUW010000295.1:0-4365 GCA_035622675.1 Burkholderiales bacterium
ATCCGCAGCCGATCTCGAACTCATGCGCCAGATCGACAGGCTGCATCTGGAGTTCCCCTTCGCAGGGGCGCGGATGTTGCGCGGTCTTTTGGCTGCCAATGGGAGCAAGACCGGCCGCCGGCGCGTCAAAACGCTGATGAAGCGGATGGGGATAGAGGCGCTCTACCGCCGTCCGCGCACGACGAAGCCAGAGCCGGGGCACAAGATCTACCCGTATCTGCTGCGCGGCATGGAGGTCGTGCGGCCGAACCAGGTGTGGGCGATGGATATCACGTACATCCCGATGGCGAAGGGCTTCGTCTATCTTGCCGTGGTGCTCGACTGGTTCTCGCGGCGCGTGCTGTCGTGGCGGGTGTCCATCACGATGGAGGCCTCGTTCTGCGTCGAGACGCTGGAGGACGCTTTGGCCCGGCACGGAAGGCCGGAGATCTTCAACACCGATCAGGGCAGCCAGTTTACGGGCGCGGCCTTTACCAGCGTGCTCATCGAGAATGACATCGCGATCAGCATGGATGGCAGGGGCGCTTGGCGGGACAACGTGTTTGTCGAACGGCTGTGGCGCAGCGTGAAATACGAGGAGGTCTATCTGCACGCCTACGACAGCGTGCCGGAGGCGCGGGCTTCAATCGGGCAGTACCTCGATCTCTACAACGAGGTTTGAGAACACCCACAGGACCGTTCTTCGCCGGGTTTTCTATCCGCATCATCCGTGGTCGGGCCGACAAGTCTGCGTGCACGCAACGATCGACAAGTCTGATCACGTTTTTTTCCGCTGCACGTTGGAAGGTTCGGAAGCGGATCAATGGCTGGAGATCCCAGCCTGGATGTTCGATCGCGCCGGATGTGCTGAACAGGCGACCGTGACGGCCGAACCTTTCGTCAGCTTAGACGCGCTTGCGGCCCTGTCTACGCTTCTCGATCTGGCATTGAAGGGTCGAACGCCATCATCGAATGCCCAGCTTTCGGACGCATCCAGAGCCTCTCAAGAGCAGAATCGGGGAGAGGCTCATGTCACACAAGACGGCGATATCAAGGGAAGGAGGCCGGCACAGCCGGCAACTGTCGCAGATGGGGCTGTTCGAGAACGATCTGCCCGGAACCAGCGCGCCGAGATGGCCGGAGCTTCCGGCGGAAGCGCGGGCGACGCTGACCAGCCTCATGGCGCAGTTGATCCTCGATCACGCGGCAAAGACCACGACGCCGCCCACAAGGGAGGCCGGCAATGATCACTGACAAGGTCCGATCCCATCATCTGGAGCGCAAAGCGTTACTTTACGTGCGGCAGTCTTCACCGCATCAGGTGCTGCACAACCGTGAGAGCAGCGCGCTGCAATATGCGATGCAAGATCGGCTGACGGCACTTGGATGGTCCGAGATCGAGGTGATCGACGAGGATCTCGGCCGCTCCGCTGCGGGCGGTGTGCAGCGCGCTGGCTTCGAGCGCATGGTGGCGGAAGTCTGCCTCGGCAAAGTCGGCGCGGTCTGTGCCCGCGAGGTCTCGCGCTTCGCCCGCAACAGTCGGGACTGGCAGCAGTTGATCGAGATGTGCCGCGTGGTCGACACGGTGCTGGTCGATCAGGAGACGGTTTACGCGCCCCGGAACGGCAACGACCGCCTGCTGCTTGGGCTGAAGGGGAGCCTCAACGAGTACGAACTCGACCTGCTCCGCCAGCGCTCGCTCTCAGCCCGTTACGAGAAGGCGCGCCGGGGCGAACTGATCATAGCTGCGCCCGTTGGCTTCATTAAGGCCGGCGACCGCTACGAAAAAGAGCCCGACCGGCGCGTGCAGGAAGCGATCGCGCTGGTCTTTGACAAGGTCGAGGAACTGGGGAGTGCCCGGCAGGCGCTCTGCTGGCTGCATGAGCACAACCTCGATCTGCCGGTGAAGCAGAACAACGGCGACACAACCTGGCGGCGTCCTAACTACTCGGCCATCCACCGAATGATCGAGAACCCAGTCTATGGCGGCGCTTATGCCTATGGTAAAACGGCGGTCGCGGCGGGATACAATGCCGATGGGGTGAGCGTGAAGAGCCGCCGCAAAGCGCGCAACGAATGGCTCGCGTTGATGCCCAACGCTCATGAGGGCTATGTGAGCTGGGAGAGGTTCGAAGCGATCCGCACCATGGTCAGCAGCAACGTCCCGACCGGCCGGCATCATGGAGCGCCCAAGCATGGCGACGCGCTGCTGGCCGGCTTGATCCGTTGCAAGCGCTGCGGCCGTAAGCTGACGCTGCGCTACTCCGGCATGAAGCACCATATTCCGCGCTACGCCTGCAGCCGTGCCTGGATGGACAACGGGGGCCCCCAATGCATCGCCTTCGGCGGATTGCGCGCCGACGATGCGATCGAGGAAGCGCTGATTGGTGTCGTCGGTCCAGGCGCCATCGCGGCTGCGAATGCTGCCGCCAAGGAAGCCGGAGAACGGCGGGATCAGGTGCGCGATGCGCTCGGTCGCGATCTCGAAGCGGCGCGCTACGCGGCCGATCGCGCCTTCCGCCAATATGATGCCGCCGACCCCGCAAACCGGCTGGTAACGGGCGAGCTTGAAGCGCGCTGGAACAGGGCGCTCATCCATGTCGCGGAGGTCGAGAGCAAGATTGCGGCGCATGATGCGGCCATCCCGCCTGCAGCCATCGATCTCGCCTCGCTCGGCGTGCTCGCGTCCAACCTGCAAGCCGTCTGGTCAGCGCCAACGACCGACGCCCGCCTCAAAAAGCGCATCGTTCGCACGCTGATCCACGAGATCGTGGCCGATATCGACGACGCGGCCTCCGAGATCGTCCTTGTGGTTCACTGGGCGGGCGGCGCCCATAGCGAGATGCGCCTGCCCAAGCGCCGCCGCGGGCAGCGCAACAGTACCTCCGCCGATATCATCGAAGCAGTGCGTCAACTGGTGCTCATTGCTCGCGATGACCTGATCGCTGGCCTTCTCAACCGCAACGGCTTTAAGACAGGCAACGGCAACCGATGGACGCGCGAACGCGTCACCTCGATGCGCTCCAATTACCGCATTCCCGTGTTTAAGCCCGCGCCAGATGGAATCGAGCCCTGGCTTAACCTGAGTAAGGCCGCAAAGCTCCTGAAGATCGCACCCAAGACTCTGCGGCTGGCGGCCGAAGCTGGCGAGATCGAAGCCATCCATCCGCTATCCGATGGTCCCTGGATCTTCGCCCGTGCTGCGCTGACAACATCGGCCGCGCGATGCATAACCGAGCGAGCCCGTCTGAACCCAAAATATCCCGCGGGATCGCATCCCGACCAGCAAAGCCTCTTTACTTCAATCACATGGCCAGATGGGTGTTCCGATGCGCGATTGTATCGATCAAGATACCGTCCGATCGAGGCTCGTGCATCTGGTACGCTGTCGTAGGCATGCAGATAGACCTCCTCGTACTTCACCGTCCGCCACAGCCGCTCGACGAACACGTTGTCCCGCCAGGCGCCCTTGCCGTCCATGCTGATCTTGATCTCGTGTTCGGTGAGCACGCCCGTGAAGGCGGCGCCCGTAAACTGCGAGCCCTGGTCGGTGTTGACGATCTCAGGCTTGCCGTGCCTCGCCAGGGCTTCTTCGAGCGCCTCGACGCAGAAGTCGGCCTCCATCGTGATGGACACCCGCCACGACAGCACGCGCCGCGAGAACCAGTCGAGCACAACGGCGAGATAGACGAAGCCCTTCGCCATCGGGATGTATGTGATGTCCATCGCCCACACCTGGTTCGGCCGCACGATCTCCATGCCGCGCAGAAGATACGGGTAGATCTTGTGCCCCGGCTCCGGCTTCGTCGTGCGCGGACGGCGGTAGAGCGCCTCTATCCCCATCCGCTTCATCAGCGTTTTGACGCGCCGGCGGCCCACCTTGCTCCCATTGGCGGCCAAAAGACCGCGCAACATCCGCGCCCCTGCGAAAGGGAACTCCAGATGCAGCCTGTCGATCTGGCGCATGAGTTCGAGATCGGCTGCGGATACCGGGCGCGGCAGGTAATACACCGTGCTGCGCGCGATGCCTGCGGCTTTGGCCTGTTTCGCGACGCTCAACGCATGACCACGGTCGATCATCGCCTTGCGCTCAGCAATCCCGCCTTGATGAGCGCGCTTTCTAAAAAATCGTTCTCGAGCGTCAGCTCGCCGATCTTGGCGTGCAAGCTCTTCAAATCGACGCTCGAAGCCGCCGTTTCGCTTTTGTCCTTGCCGAACACCCCAGCAGCGCCCTCAAAAAGCTGGGCTTTCCATTGGGTGATCTGATTGGGGTGGACGTCAAACTGCTGCGCCAGCTCGGCGAGCGTCTTCTCCCCCTTCACGGCGGCCAACGCCACCTTCGCTTTGAAGGATGCTGTGTGGTTCCGGCGCGGTCTCTTGCTCATC
>DASPUW010000296.1:0-10063 GCA_035622675.1 Burkholderiales bacterium
TGGGCCGCGCTCGCGCCCCTGGTCGGCGTCTGGTGTTTCCAGCTCGACGGTATCTTCATCGGCGCGACCCGCGCTGCCGAGATGCGAAACGCGATGCTCATGTCGGTGGTGATCTTTCTCTTCGGATGGTGGCTGCTCAGACCCTGGGGCAACCATGGACTGTGGGCCGCGCTGTACGTCCACTATGTAGCGCGCACGCTGACCCTGTTGTATTACTTCCCAGCTGTGCTGCGCGCGGTGCCGGCTACAGGGGAGCCGTCATTCCGGGGCCGCGAAGCGGAACCCGGAATCCAGAAGCCCCCCTCACGCTAGATCTGGAATTCGATCAGGAACGGTCCGCGCTGGCCGCACGCCGCCTTGAAAGAGTCGGCGAAGCCCTCGAGCGTCTCGACGCGGGTCGCTTCCATCCCCATGCCGTCTGCGAGCTTGATCCAGTCGAGCGCTGGGCGTGCCAGATCGAACAGCTCGTTCGAGGCACGGCCCGGCTGCGCGCCAACCGCCAGCAGCTCGCCCTGCAGGATCTTGTAGATCCGGTTGGCAAAGATCACATTGACGACGTCGAGCTTTTCCCTGGCCTGCGTCCACAGCGACTGCACCGTGTACATACCCGCGCCGTCGGCCTCGAGGCATACCACTTTCCGGCCGGGGCTCGCGATGGCAGCACCCGTCGCCAGGGGAAACCCGATCCCGATTGCGCCGCCGGTGTTTTGCAGCCAATCGTGCGGAGCGGCGTGAAAGGTGGGCGGGAACAGTTGACGCCCGGACGTCACGGCGTCCTCCGACACGATGCAGTTCTCCGGCAACAGTGCGGCGAGGGTGTGGGCAAACGCCTCGGGCTCGAACTTCCCGCGCGCGGCCTGCGGTTTTGCGCCCTGTGGAATGGAGACCTTCCTCGGCGCGCCCAGTTCATCCGCCAGCCATTCGAGCGCTGCCACGGCGTCCTGCTCGGGTCGCGCGAGCACATGCGTGATCGCGTCGGGCGGAGACGTGAGACTCGGCTTCCCCGGATACGCGAAGAACGCGGTCGGCGGTTTCGCGCCCACGAGGATCACGTGCCGAGTGCCTGCGAGCACTTTCAACGCGTTGTCCACTACGTAGGGAATGCGATCGACCGGCGCGCGCCCGCGCCCGCGCGCCATCCGCGGCACCTGCGTCGGAGTGCGCAGCTTGGCACCGCTCGCGTGCGCAACCCGGTGCGCCGCGTACAACCCCGCCTCGGACAGCGCCTGCCCCGACAGAATCAGCATCGCCGGCTCGCCGCTGCGCAGCGCCTGCGCGATGGCGCGCAGCGCGTCGGGAGCCGCGGCGGGGCGAGCCGGGACCGGCAAAGGTGCGCCGACCTCACCGCCCTCGTTCCAGGCCGTGTCGGCCGGGAGGATCAAGGTGGCGATCTGACCGGGCGGAGTCAGCGCCGCTTGCGCGGCCGCCGCGCCATCCACACCGACGCGCGTCGACGAGCTGCTGGTGCGCACCCAGTGCGAGACCGCGCGCGCGAGCCCTTCGGTGTCGGTGGTGAGCGGGGGATCGAACGGGCGATGATAAGTCGCGTGGTCGCCGACGATGTTCACCATCGGCGCGCCCGCCCGGCGCGCGTTGTGAACGTTGGCGATGCTGTTGGCGAAACCGGGCCCGCAGTGGGTGAGGGTAGCGGCCGGCTTTTCCGCCATGCGCGCATAGCCATCCGCGCATCCGCTCACGATCGTCTCGGCCAGCCCGAGAACGCAGCGCATGCCCGCGACGCGGTCGAGCGCGGCGACGAAGTGCATCTCGGACGTGCCGGGGTTGGCGAAGCAGGTGTCGACGCCGCACGCGAGCAGCGTGCGGACCAGACTTTCGGCGCCGTTCATGGGCAGGGTCGGGGGTCGGGAAGAACGCGAACGGTAGCATACCGCCCCTCACCCCGCCCTCTCCCAGAGGGGTACGCTGCGCGGCCTCTGTGACCCCTGGCCCCTCTCTCCCAATGGGAGAGGGGTGCGCGTGCCTGAAGAAGCTGTCGAGCGAGTGTTACTGCTGTTTGCTCTGGTGCATCGCCTTCATGTAGGCATGGATCTCATCCATCGATACGGTGCCGTCGTGGTCGGCGTCGATGGCATCGAAGTTCTTGGCGACGCGCGGCATGGCCTTGGCTTCTTCCTTGTCGAGCGTGCCGTCGTTGTCCTTGTCTGCCTTCTTGAAGGCGGCTTCGCCTTTCTCGCGCATGGCGGTCTTCATGAATGCCTTGATCTCGTCCATCGACACCGTGCCGTCGTGGTTGGCGTCGATGGCATCGAAGTTCTTGGCGACGCGCGGCATGGCCTTGGCTTCTTCCTTGTCGAGCGTGCCGTCGTTGTCCTTGTCGGCGGCCTTGAAGGCGGCGTCGAGCTTGCCCATGTCGTGATGGTCGGCCAGCGACACGCCGGGGAAGGCGAAAGCCGCGGCGAGCGCGAAGGCGGAGGTGACAAGGCTGGTCTTCAGCATGATGAGCTCCTTGCGGTTGTAGGAAATTCAAATGACCGGGGCGTGCCGGGCACGGCGCCGTCTGCAACGACCCGTCTCCCGCCGTTGGACTGGCAAGAGCAGTAAAAGTTGGCCGCGCACAGAACTGGTGCACTCACGCGGGGAAGATTGAGATAGGTCTAGTCATGCAGGCAGGCACCGCCGCAGGAAGAATTCGGCGCGCAGATTCCAATCTTGACCCCCATTGGCGGAATCGCGCGAGATCCAGTGGAAGGAGTCCCGCCTGATCTCCGTGAAGCGCCACTGGCAGCGGGCGCCCTGGTCGTTGCGGTATTCCTGCACGATGTCTGCGCCGACCTGGCGGCCGGTCATGCGGTCGTACACCTGGCGGACGGGGTCGAGCCAGGTGATGTGCCAGATGTCGCTGCGCGGGTCGTAGATGCGCAAGGTGGTGCCGTACATGCGGTCCTGCTCCGCAGGCCCCCGCGCACGGCGCGAGGGTGTGATCCAGACATCCTGCACGGCCCGCCCCGCGAGCACCCAGCCGAAGTGGACTTCGCACGAAGACTCGCGGCGGGCCCCGGCCTCGTGGACCACCACGGTCCCGTCCCAGGAGCCGACGAACTGGCCATAGAGCATCAGTTGGGCGGCTCGATCAGCGGCCGGCCCGTGGGTCAGCAGCGCCTCGGCCAGCGCGGGTGACGCAGGCAGAAGAGGGTGGTTCACGATGGTGGTCTCAGTGAGTTGACGGCGGCATGGTATCCGACCGTCAAGCCCCGTTCTTGGAGAATCCTGCGATCGCCCTCGCAGAAGGGCTTGTAACCCGCACGGCGACAGGGTCTTGGTAGAGTCGCCAGGCGTTTCAAGAGGCAGATATAGGCTTGGCTTACACCTTCGAGTAAGCTTGAGCCGTTCCGATTCGTGCCTGTTTCTCCCTGCGACGCGCTTGCATGCCCGCGCAATCCTCCGACGCACTCCTCGAGGCCGGCCCGCCTGAGAGCGATGCCGCCGTCCTGCGCTTGTCCGGACGGTTGGACGCGTACTCGGTCGGCCATCTATGGGACGCTGCCCTCGCCGCTCTTGCCAGCCGCACATCGGTCCCCGTCATCGTCGATGCAAGCGGCGTGGCGTATTGCGACGTTGCAGGCGCTGCCTTGCTGGTGGATCTGCTGCGGCGCCCCCGCGCCCCGGGCGCCGAGGTTAGCGTACGCAACCTGCGGAGCCCGTTCGACCGCCTGCTTCGCCAGTTCGATCCCAGGGGATTCGAGGATCGCCCGCCGCCGCCGCGGCTCGACGAGCCTCTGGCAGAGCGCGTCGGCGAGGTGGGCATCGCTGTTCTGCGCCAGGCTTACGAACGCGTCGCGTTCGTCGGCGAAGCGGCCGCCGCCGCCGTCGACACGCTGACCAATCTGCGCCGCGTACGCTGGCGCGAGCCCGTGCTGATCGCACAGCGCATGGGAGCGGATGCCGTTCCCATTGTGGTGCTGATCGGATTCCTGATCGGCGTGATCCTGGCGTTCCAGACCGCGGTTGCGATACGCGACTTCGGCGCCGACGTCTTCGTGGCCAATGCCGTCGCGCTTGCCGTGCTGCGCGAGCTGGGCCCCCTGATGACCGCCATCGTTCTCGCCGGGCGCTCGGGCTCGGCCTTCGCCGCGGAGATCGGCACGATGAAGGTGAACGAGGAGATCGACGCCCTCATCACCATGGGCGTGTCGCCCGTGCAGTTCCTGGTGGTGCCGCGGATGCTCGCCGGATTCCTGATCGCCCCGCTGCTCACGGCGATGGC
This sequence comes from Burkholderiales bacterium, assembly GCA_035622675.1. GTDB lineage: Bacteria > Pseudomonadota > Gammaproteobacteria > Burkholderiales > SHXO01 > SHXO01. The sequence goes on from DASPUW010000296.1 coordinate 4,226, forward strand.
CAATTTCGTCGGACTGTTGGGTGGTGCAGTCGCGATGCGGACCTTCGGTATCCCGTTCGTCACTTACTTTCATCAGGTCCAAAGCATCGCGACCCTGGGCGATCTGTTCGGCGGCCTGGTCAAAGCCTTCGTGTTCGGTCTGCTGGTGGCGGGTGTGGGCTGCCTGCAAGGCCTGAAGACCGGCGAGGGGGCGAGCGCTGTGGGCCAGTCGACAACGCACGCCGTGGTCGGCGGCATCATCCTGGTCATCGCCGCGGACAGCATATTCGCGGTGATCTTCAACATTCTGGGGTTATGAGCGTAGAGCCCGCCGTCATCCGCGTCGAGCATCTGACCGCAGGCTACGCCGACCGCGCGCTGCTGGAGGATTTGAGCTTCGAGGTGCAGCGCGGAGAGGTGTTCGCGATCCTGGGCGGTTCGGGAAGCGGCAAGAGCACTCTGCTCAAGCACCTGATCGGGCTGTTTCCTCCGATGAGCGGTCACATCTGGCTCGACGGCATCGACATCGCCACTGTCCAGGGCGCTGCACGGCTGCTCGCGCTTCGGCGCATCGGGGTCGCGTATCAGAGCGGAGCGCTGTTCGGCTCCCTGACGCTCGCGCAGAACGTGCGCTTCCCGCTGGAGGAATACACCGAGCTGCCGGACGAAGCGATCGAGCTGATCGCGCGCATGAAGCTCGACCTGGTGGGCTTGCGCGACTTCGCCGACAGCCTGCCGGCCGAGGTGAGCGGCGGCATGCAGAAGCGCGCTGCCATCGCACGCGCCATGGCGCTCGACCCGGCGATCGTGTTCCTCGACGAGCCGTCGGCCGGGCTCGACCCAGTCACGTCCGCCGGGCTCGACCAGCTGATTCTGCGCCTCAAGCACGGGCTGGGCATCACGTTTGTCGTCGTGACGCACGAGCTGCCCAGCATCTTCGCTATCGCTGATCGGGTCATCATGCTCGATCGGCAGTCGCGCAGCATCGTGGCGGAGGGCCGCCCGCAGGAGCTGCGCGATCACAGCGACATCCCGGTCGTGCACCAGTTCTTCAATCGGCAGCCCGCCGCCGGAGTGGAGGCGGGCTAATGGCGGCGCCGGGGACGGGAGTGCTCATGTGAACGGGAAGCTGCCCTACTTCCGCCTGGGCGTGTTTCTGCTGCTCGCTCTCGCCGCGATTATCGCGCTGATCCTGGTGCTGGGCGCCGGCACGTTCTTTCGCAAGCAGATCGCGATGGAAACCTACTTCAACGAATCGGTGCAGGGTCTCGAGCCGGGCTCGAAGGTGTTGTTCCGCGGCGTGCTGGTGGGCAGCGTCACGTATGTCAATTTCACCTACACGGAATACGAGCAGGATCGGCCGCTCGCCCAGCGCAAGCCGCTGGTGCTGGTCCGCTTCAAGGTGCGTCCCGACGTGCTCGGCCGGCTGCCGCCCGACGAGGTCGAGCACATCATCAATGGCGAAGTGCAGAAAGGCTTGCGCGTGCGCCAGGCGCCGCTCGGCATCACCGGGCTCGCCTATCTGGAGATCGACTACGTCGATCCCAAGAGCAATCCGCCGATCGCCATCGACTGGACGCCCGAGCATTACTACATCCCTTCCACGGCCAGCAACTTCGGGAGGATCCTCACCAATGCCCAGGATCTCATGACGCATCTGGCCAAGGTAGACGTGGAGGGCCTGGTCAACAGCATCAACACACTGGCCGTGACGCTGACGCGCAAGGTGGACGAGGCGGACGTAGCCCAGGCCTCGAAAGAAGCTGTCGCGCTCTTGGTCGATGCGCGTCAGACCGTGCAGCAGCTGCGCAGGATCGTGGGCAACCCGGCGTGGGATGCGGTGCCCGGCAACATCGCCAGTGCCTCGCGCGAAGCCGCGGAGGTCGGCCAGGATGCGGCCGCAACCGCGGCGCGTATCCGCAAGATCGCCGAGTCGGACCAGATCCAGAAGATCCTGACGCAGCTCGACCGCTCCCTCAACCGCGTCGATCGCCTCATCGCTGGGCGCGAGAACGACGTGGCCGCGACGCTCAACAATCTGCGCCAGATCTCCGACAATCTGCGCGAGCTGTCCGAGAACGCCAAGCGCTATCCTTCGGGCGTGATCTTCGGCGAGCCGCCCAAACCCAACAGTCCCCCCGGCAGACGCTGACCGATGAAGCGACTTCTCGACGTGCTGGTGCTGTCGACCCTGCTGCTGCTCAACGCGGGCTGCGTCGACCTGTCTCGTCCCGCGCTCGCCAAGCACTATTACCTTCTCGACGCCGTGCCCAAGCCCGTCGACGAGGCCCCCGCGCAGGCGGGGGCCATCCGAATCACGGGCATCGAGGTTTCCGCGCCGTTCTCGGAGCGCACGCTCGTCTACCGCGTGGATCAGGAACGCTACGAGTCCGACTTCTACGACGAATTCTTTGTCGCCCCGCGCGCCATGGTCACCAGCGAGCTGGTGGAGTGGCTGAGAGTGCGCCGCGTGTTCGCCACCACGCTGCCGCCGTCGAGCACCCTCGACGCGCCCTACGCCCTCGAAGGGCAGGTGACCGCCATGTACGGCGACCTGCGCGACAAGAGCAAGACCGAGGCTGTGTTCAGCATTCAGGTGTTCGTCACGCACATGGGGAACCCTGAACGTCAGATCGTGCTGCAGCACATGTACGAGCAGCGCGTGCGCGTTCCGGACCGCAGCGCAGACGCCATCACAAAAGGGCTGAGCGAGGCGCTGCAGCAGTGCTTCGCGCAGCTCGAGGCGGACCTGCGCGCGCTGCGGCTCGCGCCCTGAAGCTGGCGCTGATCGGCCTCGCTGCGGTTAGCGTGTGATGCGCAGGATCCGTGGGCGCGCGAGCGCGGCGTCGGCTGCATTGGCGCCGACCGGGCGCGCGGTCGGCAGCGTGAGGAACAGTGGTGCACCGGGCATGCTGGCCCCGGCGCCCGCCGAGAAGTGGGCAGATATGACAGCGCACAGCGGCGCCGGGTCGGCGCTATCGATACTGACGGTGCCGCCGGCCACGGCGGCGGCGAACATCAGGCCGGTCAAGGTTTTGGTTGTCATGGTTCGAGCTCCTCAACGGGCCAGCTTGGAAGCCGGCGTGCAGAGCACCCGGTCATCCTTGAGCACGCAGTGCGAGTCGCCCAGGCTGAAGCGCGCGACCGGCGCGCCGCCCTCGTTGCTCACCCGGATGGCGCCGTCGCCTGCCCACGACGTGGCCCCGGCAGTTAGCATCCCAGCGATCAGCAGCGCCTTGAATAAGTGATTGATCTTCATGCCTACACCCCTTCCATGATGAGAACGCAGTGTAGGCCACGGGGCAGGTCCGTTCTTGAACGGGTTTGCGGACCTTTTGAACGTTCTTGTTATGTAGAAATCACTTCATAGGAGACTCCAGTGGCGACACGCGGATTCAGCGGAAGAGGCCGGAGCGGCGCGGCCGCGCAAGCGGGGCGCTTGCCGCCTGGGCAATTCGTCACGACGGATTTTCCGGTGCTGTCGGCGGGACCTACGCCGCACGTAGGGCTCGAGGACTGGCGTCTCACGCTGCAGGTCGGGCCTCGCCCGGTCAAGAGCTGGTCGTGGGCGGATTTCATCCGTCTACCTGTGACGCAGATCACACGCGACATTCACTGCGTGACCAAATGGAGCAAGTTCGACACAGCGTGGGAGGGCGTGAGCATCCGGGATCTGCTGGCCGACGTCGGGCTGGAGGCGCCCACCGCATTCACGCTGGCGCATTCCTACGACGGCTACTCCACGAATGTACCGACGAACGACCTCCTCGATGGCCGCGGCATGGTGGCGATCGCCTACGACGGCAAGCCGATTCCAGCCGAGCACGGCGGCCCTGCGCGGCTACTCGTGCCGCATTTGTACTTCTGGAAATCGGCGAAGTGGGTGAAGGCGCTGCAGTTCACCGAGCGCGACGAAGCCGGTTTCTGGGAGCTGCGCGGGTATCACATGTACGGTGATCCGTGGCGGGAGCAGCGCTACTCGGGTGACTAGTGGGCGGGCTTCTCTCCTCTTGCCGTATTGCGTGCCCGTTCAACTAGACGATCCGCTCCCATCCGCTTCGCCCATTCTGCAAACGCGTCAGTCGGACCGCGCCAGCGCAGCTCGTCGACATCACTGAAGAGGTCGGCATCGGTCCTGAGCGTTGCCAGTCGCTTGAACAGCAGCGCAAGCTCGCGCTCGTCTCTCAGTACCTCGGGCGCGAATTTCTCCAGCGCCCCGTGGCGATTCAGCAGCCTCGCCGCGGTGACCGCTCCTATGCCGGCGATGCCTGGATAGCCATCCGCTGTATCGCCGACCAGTGCTAGGTAGTCGGGAATCAGCGCGGGCTCCACGCCGAACTTCTCGCGCACGCCGTTCGCATCGAGGATCTTCTTGGCTCTGCGATCCACTTGTACCACCCGATCGCCGCGGACACACTGCGCGAGGTCCTTGTCAGGCGTCCAGATGCAGACTTTCTCCACGCGCTCGTCGGCCGAGGCGATGTGCGCGGCAGAGGCCAGCGCATCGTCCGCCTCGAGCTCGATCATCGGCCAGACCGCTACGCCCATGGCAGTGAGCGCGTCTTCGAGCGGCTGAAACTGCGTGAATAGCGCGGGCTCGATCCCGTCGCCGGTCTTGTAATCGGGCCAGAGACCGTTGCGGAAGGACTCGATCACGTGGTCGGTCGCCACGCCCAGATGGGTCGAGCCCTTCTCGAGCATCTGAAGCGCCGTCTGCAGCACGCCGATTACAGCGCCGTAGGGCGCGTCCTTGCCCTGGTTGAAACGGCGCAGCCCGTAGAAGTGGCGGAACAGCTCGTAGGTTCCGTCGATCAGATCGACGATCATGCAATATTATGCAATGAGTGATCCACCATGAACGAGGGTTTGAATCAAGGGCCGCCCCAGAAGCTCCGATGGCAGGCCTTCACGATCGCCGCCGTCGAGGCGCGCACGCCGACGGTCAAGAGCTTTTTCTTCAGCCTCGCGCAGCCGCTGCGCTTCGTTCCCGGCCAGCACATGGACGTGCGCCTCACAGCGCCAGACGGCTATGAAGCGCAGCGCAGCTACTCGATCGCGTCTGCGCCGGAGACCGGCGATCGACTCGAGCTGGCCATCGAGTGCCTGCAGGAAGGCGAGGTCTCGCCGTTCTTTTTCGACACCGCCGCCGTGGGAGACGAGATCGAGCTGCGCGGACCGATCGGCGGACACTTCACCTGGTCGATCGATGATAGCGGCCCCGTGTTGCTGGTGGGCGGGGGCTCGGGTGTTGTCCCGCTCACGTGTATGCTCCGGCATCGCGCCGCGCGAGCCAGCAGCGTCGCAGCCGCACTCGTCTATTCGGCGCGCACCGCTGCCGATCTGATATTCGGCGACGAGCTGCGCGGCTACGCGCTGCGCGCGGATGGCCTGCACTACCTGCCGACGCTGACGCGCCAGATCGACCCACCCGCGGGGGTTCGTACCGGCCGCATCGATGCGGCGGTGCTGGGCGAGGCGCTTCGACACCTGCCGAGCGCACCGAAGACCGTGTTCGTATGCGGTGCGAACGCTTTCGTGGAAACAGCGGCGGACCTTCTGCTCGGCCTCGGCGTGGCGGCCTCCACGATACGTACAGAACGCTACGGCGGCTGAGCGGTGCTCGTCGAGCGGATGCGCCTGCTACAATAAACACCATGCATGCATATGATCTGGATCTGGGGCTCCCTGAAGAGCCCAAGCGCGAGGACTTTGCCGACATCCAGACGGCGCTCAGGACGCCAGCCAGCGAGTTTCCGTTCCGCTGCGAGCTGAGCCTCGAGCCGCTGATCGCCTTCTGGACCGAGACCATGGCGGCCGAGGGGCCGGCGAAGGCCGCTTTGGCTCGCATCGTTGCCGACG
>DASPUW010000297.1:0-29322 GCA_035622675.1 Burkholderiales bacterium
CGTCAAGGTCCCGGCAGACTATCCGCCGGACCTCTACTGGAAGGGGCAGCCGCCCCAGGAGGAGTACAACTACGTGCTGGTGGATGTCAAACCCGGCCAGAAGACCAGATTCACTCTCAATCGCTTCCGGCCGGGGGCGGCCACGCCTTTCGCGACCGAGGAGCTGTTCAAATGAGAAGCGCGGACAGCACGCGCGGAGAGCGGTCGTGGCAACCTTTCTTTTGATCGTTCACGGGTTGATTGCGGTTGCTCTGCTGGGGGCGCTCAGCCATCAAACATTGGCCACGTGGGCGCCAGCAGGTGGGCGTTCCGGTTCGTTCTTCAGTCGCTTCCGGACCGTGCCACCCGCCTCGTTTGCCAACGCCGTCGTCGTTTTGTATGCGATCTCCGCGTTGCTTGGCGCGATCGTCTATTTGTACTTTCGCGTCGACATCAGACCGTCGCTCGAGCAGGCCGGGCACTGGCCGGCCCTCGGCTTCTTCGACATCAAGGAGCACTTCATTTCCATCGGAGCGGCGCTGCTGCCGGCCTACTGGGTGTGCTGGCGGCGGCCGGGTGCCGAAGACCCGTACCGATTGCGCGCTGCCTTGACCACGATCATGGCTTTCATCGTCTGGTGGGGTTTTCTCACGGGCCACGTGGTGAACAACATCATGGGTTTCGGGTCATGACGTCTTCGCATGCATTCCGCACGTTTGCATTCGCCTACGGGACAGCGTTCGCGGTTCTCTATGTGATCGCACTCAAGCTGGATCTCGCCTTGTTCACCGTGTATCCCGCGCAAAGCCTCGTCCTCTTGGGCACGCACCGCTCGCGGGATATCGTGGACCCGGCGATGTCGTTTCTTGCACCTGCGATGTATTGGTATGGCTGGACCACAACGGCGGCGCTCGGAGCGCTCATTTTCGCCCTTATTGCCACAGTGTTTCCCGAGCGATGGACGCGCAGGCTCTGGTCGGGCTGGTTGTGGGTCGTTCCCGTAGCCGCAATGGCTGCGTGCGTTTACCTCACAATGCCTTGGTTTCGGCTTTAGCCCGCTGGCCGCGAGAAAGGCTTGATACTTTTCCCGTCTTCCTTCCCACTGTAGGAGGGAGAAGAAACAAAGACGTGCTATTTGATCTGACCGGGAAGCCAGGTCGTGATGGGCGGGAAGACGATGGTCAGCACCAACACCATCAGCGCCCAGCCGAGAAACGGAAGCACCTCCCACATCACCGGACCGAGCCGCAGCTTGCCGACGCTCGAGACCACGAACAGGAGCAGGCCGATCGGCGGGTGCATCAGCCCGATCATCAGGTTCAGCACCACGACGGCACCGAACTGGATCGGATCGATGCCGACCTGCGCACCGAGCGGGATGAGCAGCGGCAGGAAGATGATCATGGCCGGCAGCGGCTCGACGATGCAGCCGATCAGCAGCAGGAACGCATTGACGATCAGCAGGACCACGATCGGGTTGGTGGATACGCTCTGAATCGCGCCGATCACCGTCTGGTTGATCTGGCTCTCAGCAACCAGCCAGCTGAACGGTCCGGCGGCTGCGAGCAGAAACAGGACGATGGCGGTGGAGCGCCCGGCGTGGAAGATCAGCCTTGGCAACTGCGCAAGCGAGATGCCTCGATAGACGACGAAGCTCACGACCAGCGCGTACAGTACGGCCACCGCGGCCGACTCGGTGACGGTCAGCAGGCCAAAGCGGATCCCGCCGATGACGATGACCGGCATCATCAGCGCCCACGATGCTTGTCCGGTAGCGCGTATCTTGGCCTTGAAATCCACTGGCGGGCGGCTCGGATACTTGCGGTATCTCGCCACCAGGCTGCAGATCACCAGGAAGCCGGCAGCGAGCAAGATGGCAGGCACCACGCCCGCCATGAACAGCTTGACTACCGATTGGCTCGAGATCTGCGCGTACACCACCATCGGAATCGACGGCGGCAGAATCGGGCCGAGCAATGCACCCGCGACAATCACCGCACCGGCAAATCCTTCGCCGTAGCCCTCCTTCCGCATGGCGGGAATGAGCGGCTTGCCGGTGGCGACCGCGTCGGCGACAGCCGAGCCCGACACGCCGGCCATGACGAAGTTGGTGATGACAGACACGTGGCCGAGGCTGCCCTTGAGCCGCCCGACCAGCGCCATGGCCCAGTCGATGAGGCGCGCGGTGAGGCCGCCGCTGTTCATCAGCTCACCGGCGAGAATGAACAGGGGCACCTGCACGAGCGCATAGCTGTCCACGCCCGAGATCATCGACAGCGGCATCATGGCCGTGTCGATCACGTCGCCCGGCTTGGCCAGGATACCGAGCCAGGCCGAAAAGATCATCGAGAACCCGACGTCGAAGCCGATCAGCAGCGCAAGCAGGAACGCGACGAAAAGCAGCGCGAGCATGCTAGATTTCTTCCGCTTGTGGCGGCTCGCGGCCGAGCAACCGCGCCGTGAGGCGTAATCCGACGTACACCAGCATCAGTACACAGGCGATGAAAACGCCAGCCGCCGGAACCGCTGCGGTGAGGAAGGTCCCCAGCAGGAGTTGATCGCTCCCGATTTCGATCAGCCGCCAGCTGCCCGGCAGCAGCACGACCAGGAGCACCAGCATCAGCGCATCGAACACGAGCTCCAGCAAGTACCGCACCTTTGCCGGCAGGTGAGCATCGATGAGGTCGACGCGCACGTTGAGCGTAGCGCGCACCGCGATCGCAAAGCCGACGAACGTGAGCCAGACCAGTGCCACACGCGCGTACTGGTCGGGGGCAGCGATGCCGGTGTCGATGAAATGTCGATCGACGAATTGCAGCGTGACGATGACGACCAACGACACCATCAGCGCCACCACCACCCACTGGATCAGGGCATCGAGGAGGTGCAGGACGCGCCTCAGAACGCGAAGCATGATGAGGATGCGCTCCGCCGCACGCTCAGCGGCTCACTTCTGTGCGGCCTTGATGCGCTGGACCAGGCCTTCGGGCCAGGCTTTACCCTCGTAGTTCTTGTACACGTCCTTCCATGCAGCAGCGAACGCGGCTTTGTCTGGAACCACGTATGTCACACCCTGCTTCTTCAACTCCTCCAAGCCCTGGCGGTCGATCTGCTCGCCGAGGTCGGTCGCCACCTTGCCGCCGACTTGAGCCGCGCGCTTGAACAGATCCTGCTGCTCCTTGGTGAAGGCTTTCCAGCGTTTCTCGGAGATATACCAGGCGGCGACGTCGTACACGTGATCGGTCGCCGACCAGTACTTGGACACCTCCTGGAAACGGAACGTCAACGTCAGGTCGAAGCCGTTGTCCTGGCCATCCACCTGTCCGCGCGACAGCGCCATATAGACCTCGTTCAAGCCGAGCGGTACGACTTTGACACCGAGCGCTTCGAACGTGTCGCGGAAGATCGGAACGGGAGGGATGCGCAGCCGCATGCCCTTCAGGTCTTCAGGCTTGCGGATCGGACCTTTGGTGGTGACGATGGCACGCGGAGAGCGCGCACCCGCCACGGCGAAGATGCGCAGACCCGAAGATTTGGCGCAGCTGTCGTACAGCTCCTGGAAGATGGGGCCGTTCAAGACATCGGTCGCCTGCTCCTTGCTCTTGAACAGGTACGGGAGGTAAGGCAAGTTGAGCGCCTCGCAGCCCTTCAGCTGGCCAGAATTGCCGACGCCGAGATAGGCCATATCGACCGTGCCGAGCTGCATTCCGGCGATGAGCTGCTGGATGTCGCCGATCTGGCTGTCAGCGTACACCTGTACCTTGATCTTGCCGCCGCTCTCCTGTGCCACGACCTCGGCGAATTTCTCCATCCCCTTGTGGAGATTGCTGTTGGTGACGAACGGCGTGCCGAAGCGTAGCGTGAGATCCGCGGCCTGAGCAAATGGCGCCGCGGAGGCAAGCAGCAGCGCCCAGACAGCAGCAGCAGCGCGAAGCTTCATGGTCCTCCCCAGATTACTTGAGGTTGTTGTTGTGATAGGCACGTGCGCTTATCCGCGCCGCTGCCGTCAGGCCGACACTATACCTGATGCTCCCAGCGCGGCAGCAGGCCGGACTCTTCCGGCGCCGCAGCAAAGCGGAAGTCGTGCCCCACATCCGGCGCCCAGACCAAGGTCTCGCCGACGAAGATCAACGGCAGACGACCGCGCTCCCACTCCGGCACGTGCGCTTCCTGCAGGAGATTCTTGAGAGTGCGCGAGGGCCGGTTCGGCGCCGGCCGCAGGCGTTCTCCTCCCCTGCGCCCAGTGATGGCGACCGCCTCGCTGCTCAAACGGGCCAACGACAGCCCTGTGCCGCGCGTCGGCTCGAACCACAGGCGGCCCAAGTCTCCCGGCAAAGTGACCTCATGCTGCCCGCTCCACGCTACGCACCAGCCTTCGTCCGGCTCTGGCCTACCCGGCTCGACGTAGAGTCGACCCCGGTGCCGCCGCAGCCAAGCCAGACCAATCTTCACGCGGACACGCGCGTCGGCACGTGCGGCCAACACCTGCCTGAGAGCTTCGTCGAGCTGATCGCGCCTCGGAGCGGGAAGATGCTGCGTCTCGAGGAACCACCGCAGCAGATTGCGAGCACCGGCCGGAGACAAGGCAGCCAGCGCGGACACTGCCAGACTGTCTCCCGCCACTGCACCGTGCGCGTCTCTGCCGGCGAGATCGTCGAGGAGCTGCGCAGCATCACCCAGGTTTTGTGCGGTGCGCCCGAGCGTTTCGCGCAGACCTGGGTATCGCGTCATCAGAACCGGGAGAACACGCGCGCGCAGAAAACTGCGATCGAAGATCTCATCGCTGTTGCTCTCGTCTTCCACCCAGGAAAGGCCGGCACCCTCCGCATAGCTGCGGATCTCACCTCGCGTCAACGCGAGCCACGGCCGCAGCAGACGCGATCCCGTGACGAGGTTGAGCGTGCGCAGCGCTGGCATCGCGCTCAAGCCGCGCACGCCAGCACCGCGCAGCAGCTGCATAATCAGCGTCTCGGCCTGATCGTCCGCGTGGTGTGCCAGCGCAACGGCATCGGCCCGCTGCTGCCGGAACACCGCGTAGCGCGCTTCCCGGGCAGCGCCTTCGATCCCCAGCCCGGAGTGCCGGTCTACATGCACGCGCACCTCGGTTAGCTCGACGCCCAGATCGCGGCACAGCCTGGCGCAGAACTGCGCCCACTCGTCGGCGTGCGGGCTCAGCCCGTGATGCACATGCACAGCGGCGGGCCTCACGCTCACGTCGGGTGCGACTTGCACGAGTGCATGCAGCAAAGCCGCGGAATCTACGCCGCCGCTGAGGCCCACGACGACGCGCCCGCCCGTCAGACCGGCGTCGAGCAGCGCGCGCTCGAGCAGGCCCGTGGGAGTGCTCGCTGCAGAACCGTTCGCCATCCGAGCTCTCATTCCGGGGCCGCGCAGCGGAACCCGGGATCTGGAAAGAAAATCCCCCGATGACGGGGGATCTCGCTCACCGCAGGCATCTTCCTCCAGCTGCTCTATCGTAGCGCCACCTCTTTGAACCGGCCGAACTCCATGAGCTTGGCAAAGCGCGCCTCGAGCACCTCCTCGAGCGGCTTCTCCTGTACCTGCTTGAGCGCATCCTGCAAAGCCTTGCGCAGCGTCTGCATCATGGTTTGCGGGTCGCGATGCGCGCCGCCCAGCGGCTCGGTAATCATCTTGTCCACCAGCCCGAGCGATTTGAGCCGGGCCCCAGTGATGCCTAAGTTGTCTGCCGCGTCGGGCGCCTTCTCAGCGCTCTTCCAAAGGATGGATGCGCAGCCCTCCGGCGAGATAACCGAGTACGTGGCGTATTGCAGCATCAGCACGACATCGCCGACCGCGATCGCGAGCGCACCACCAGAACCACCTTCGCCGATGATCGTGACGACGACGGGCACGCGCAGCCCAGCCATCACATATAGATTATGGCCGATCGCCTCTGACTGCCCGCGCTCCTCGGCGCCTACGCCCGGATACGCGCCGGGCGTATCCACGAAGGTCAGCACTGGAATGCCGAACTTCTCCGCCAAGCGCATCAGGCGCAGCGCCTTGCGGTAGCCCTCTGGGCGCGGCATGCCGAAGTTGCGCAGCAGCTTCTCTTTGGTGTCGTGCCCTTTCTGGTGGCCGATCACCATCACGCTCTGATTCGAAAAGCGTGCGAGGCCTCCCACGATCGAGGCATCATCGGCGAAGCTGCGATCGCCGTGCAGCTCCTGGAAGTCAGTGAAGATGTTGTGGACATAGTCGAGCGTGTACGGCCGCTGCGGATGGCGCGCAACCTGTGAGATCTGCCAGGGCGTCAGCTTGCCGTAGATCTCCTTGGTGAGCGCGTTGCTCTTTTTCTGCAGCCGGTTGATCTCTTCCGAGATGTCGAGCGCGGAATCGTCCTGGACGTAGCGCAGCTCGTCAATCTTGGCTTCCAGCTCGGCAATCGGCTGCTCGAAATCGAGAAAGGTCTGCTTCATTCTGTCCTATCGATCCGGTCCTTTAATGCGTTGAATCATAAACTCAAAGGCTTGGCTTGACCATCTTCCGCACGCGCTCGGCACGGACGCGCGAAGCTTAGCAGTGTAAGCAAACGCCAACGACGGCGCAGAGGCAAACGTCCTGGCGCCCGATCCGATGCAGCTGCCCTCCAGTAACGGCGCGACGTCGAAGAGGCTTATGGTGGAGGCCAGAGCGCCGTTAATAGGCCCAGCTGCGCCCCGAGCGGAATCAACAGCGCGGGCGCAACGAGTCAAGGACGACACCATGATCTACGAGCAGACTCTCAAAGCGATCGACGACTATTACCACAACAACGGAAGTCCGCGCGCCGTCATCGAAGCCTTCCGGCGCGAGCATCCGGTTTCCATAGAAGGGCTCGATTACATGACCCCTTCTTATATCGCGTGGCTGATTGACCGCAAATATCCCGTAACCCGGAAAATCGCGAAAGAGATTCAGTTCGCGCGCACGCAATCGAAGGACTGGTAAGCCGCAAGGCAGCGCGGCTAGAACCCGCCGCCCATGCCGCGCGGATCGCTGTAGCCGCGCGCCTCTCCTGAGCGGCGGTCCACATACACCGCCTGCATGTTGCCCCAGCGGCGGCGCCCCTCTTTCAAACTGTGGCCCATCGCCTGGAGCGTCTCGATCCACGCGGCCGAAAACGCACCGGGCTCGTACTCGATCCCGTCCGGCAAAAACTGGTGATGGTAGCGCGGCGCGCTCACCAGACGTTCGATATCGGGCGCACCGCTGTCGACGTAGTCGAGAATGCCCAGCAGCACCATGCTGATGATGCGCGAGCCGCCCGGCGTGCCGAACACCAGCACGCCCCGCTCGTCCTCGACGAAGGTCGGCGTCATGCTCGACAGCGGGCGCTTGTCTGCCTCGACTTGATTGCCCCGCGCGCCGACCAGGCCATAGGCATTGGGCACATCCGGCGCGATGGCGAAGTCGTCCATCTCGTCGTTGAGCAGCACGCCGGTGTCGCCGGCCACGACGCCCGCACCGAAGGGCAGATTGATCGACAGCGTCGCGGCGACCCGGTTGCCGTCGCGGTCCACGACCGAGAAGTGCGTCGTATTGTCGCCCTCGTGCAGCGCCGCCAGCTCCGCGCTCGGCGTAGCGCGCGCGAGATTGATGCCCGCCGCGCGCCGGTCCGCGTAGGCGCGGCTAGCGAGCCAATCTGGCACGTGCACGAAATCTGGATCTCCGAGATAGCGCGCGCGATCCTGATAGCCGCGGCGCAGCGCTTCCGCGACCAGGTGAATGCGTTCCACCGGCTCGAGCCGACTCAACGGAAAGCGCTCGAGGATCTGCAGGCTCTGCGCGAGCGTGAGGCCGCCGGCCGAAGGCAGGGATGCGCAAACGACGCGCGCGCCGCGATAAGTGAAGCGCTGCGGCGTCCTTTCAACCACGGCATACCGCCGCAGGTCCTCGAGCTCCCAGATGCCGCCGCCGGCGCGCACCGCCGCGACCATGCGCTGCGCGATCTCGCCTTGGTAGAAGCCGTCCCGCCCCTCCAGTGCGATTGCCGCCAGCGTGGCGGCCAGCTCCGGTTGCCGCACTACGAACCCTGGCGCTGGTGCGCTGTCCCGGTCTAGAAAAATGCCGGCCGCGACGGGGTCGGTTTTCAGCTTCGCTGCCCTGAACCCTGCGACCAGTGCATAGCGGGCATCGGTCGCAAATCCCTCCTGCGCGATTCGGATGGCTGGCGCGAGCGATGTCGCGAGCGGCTCGCGCCCATAGCGCTGCGCGACCCAGACCAGGCCAGCGGGAAGCCCGGGAATGGCGGCTGCTTTCGCGCCATCGACCGAAGCCGACGCGTCGATCTTGCCGTCCGCGGTGAGGTACAGGTCGGGTCCGGCCCTGGCGGGCGCGGTCTCGCGCGCGTCGACCATCGTTTCGAAGCCATCGGAGGCGCGATGCAGCAGAAAAAACCCGCCGCCGCCGAGACCCGAGGAGAAGGGCTCGACCACCGCGAGCGTCGACGCCACCGCCACCGCAGCGTCGAAAGCATTGCCCCCTTGGGCGAGCACCTGCATGCCCGCCTCGGTTGCCAGCGGGTGAGCGGACGCGATGGCCTCCCGTGCCGCATGCGCCCCGGCGTGCAGAGCCAGGAGCAGAACGAAAAAGACGGCCGCGCCAGTGCGGCGCAGCGTGCGTGCGCGAAACAGTGCACTCACTCGGGAATTCCAGGCGAACGCGAACGGGGACTAATGTAGCACGAGCGCGCCGCCGGCTTTTTCAGTGGAAGCTGACGCCACCGGTGGTGCAACCCGGAACCAGGCTGCATACAAGGCCGGGAGGAACAGCAGCGTCAGCACGGTGGCGACCAGCAGTCCGCCCATGATGGCCACCGCCATCGGCCCCCAGAAATTGCTGTGGGTGAGCGGAATCATCGCGAGGATGGCGGCAGCGGCGGTCAGCATGATGGGGCGGAAGCGGCGCACGGTGGAGTCGATGATGGCGGTCCAAAGCGGATGACCGGCCGCGACGTCCTGCTCGATCTGATCGACGAGGATGACCGAGTTGCGCATGATCATCCCGAACAGCGCGATGAACCCGAGCATCGCGACAAAACCGAAGGGAACGTTGAACACCAGGAGGAACAGCACTACGCCGATCAGCCCCAGCGGCGCGGTGAGCAACACGAGCACCGTCTTCGAGATGCTCTGCAGGTGGATCATCAGAAGCGTGATGACCACCAGCACCGCGATCGGCACGACTGCGTTGATCGACGTCTGGCCGCGCGCGCTCTCCTCCGAGGCGCCGCCCACATCGATGCGGTAGCCGGGCGCGAGATCGGCGCGGATCTTGTCGAGCTTCGGGTCGATCTGCCCTGTGACCACGGGCGCCTGAACGCTGCCAAGGATGTCGCCCTGCACAGTGATGGTCGGAATGCGGTTACGCCGCCAGATCACACCGTCCTCCAGCGCATAGCTGATGGTGGCGATCTGCGACAGTGGGACCCAGCGCCCACTCTGGGTGGGCACGTTGATATCGCGGATGTCGTCCAGGCTCACGCGCTCCTTGGGCTCCGCCCGCGCCAGTACCTCGATCAGCTTGTCGCGCTCGCGGAACTGCGTGATGGAATAGCCCGAGAGGATGGAGTTCAGCACCTGCGACAGGCCCTGCGAGGTCGACCCGATCATGCGCGCCTTGTTCTGGTCGATGTCCAGCTTCACCACCTTCGACATTTCGTTCCAGTCCAGGTGCACGTGCACCATGTTGGGGTTGGCGCGCATCACCGCCGAGACCTGGTTGGCGATCCCGCGAATCCTCGAGTAGTCCGGCCCGCTCACCCGGAACTGCACCGGGTACGCCACCGGCGGCCCGTTCTGCAGCGGGCTCACGCGCCCACGCAGGAGGGTGAACTGGTTCTCCAGCACCTCGCTCAGACGCGCGGCGACCTTGTCGCGCACGGCGTTGCTCTTGGTCATGACTACGAACTCGGCGAGGTTGGCGTTGATGAGCTGCTGATCGAGAGGGAGATAGAAGCGCGGGCTGCCGCCGCCGACGTAGGCGACGAAGCTCTCCACGTCCGGGTTGGCGGCCAGAAGTTTTTCGAAGCGTCGCGCCTCTGCATCGCTGGCCTTCACCGAGGCGCCGTTCGGCAACCAAAGATCCACTACCAGCTCCGGGCGATTGGCGGAGGGAAAGAACTGCTGCTGCACGAAGCGGAAACCGACCACCGACAGCAGGAATATCCCCGCTGTGATCACGATCACCGTCTTGCGGCGGGTCACGCACCAGGTCACCAGCGCTCGAAAGCGCAGGTAGAAAGGGCCGCCGTACACGTCGTGCTCGTGGTCGCGGGACGGCGCAGCCGGGATCAGGCGTGGGTATCGCCGGCGCAAAGGCGCCAGCAGAAACCTCTCGGTCAACGAATCGCGGGGATCCTGCTTCGTGTAATCGGGCAGGAGCTTGAATCCCAGGTAAGGGGTGAACAGCACAGCCACCACCCACGACACCAGCAAGGCAATCGTGACCACCGCGAAGATCGAGAAGGTATACTCACCGGCCGCCGACTTCGCGAGGCCCACTGGGAGGAAGCCCGCAGCGGTCACGAGCGTTCCGGTCAGCATGGACGGGGCGGTCGAGGTGTAGGCATAGCTGCCAGCGCGCAAACGGTCCCAGCCCTGCTCCATCTTGATGGCCATCATCTCCACCGCGATGATGGCGTCGTCGACCAGCAGCCCCAGCGCGATGATGAGCGCGCCGAGCGAGATGCGCTGCAGATCGATGCCGAACACCTTCATCAGCAGGAACGTCGTCGCCAGCACCAGCGGGATGCACAGCGCCACCACCACGCCGGTGCGCAGGCCCAGGCTCAAGAAGCTCACAGCCAGCACGATGATGACGGCTTCGCCCAGCGTGCGCATGAATTCGTTGATCGAACGCGCCACGACTTTGGGCTGGTCGGCCACCTGGTGCACTTCGATGCCCACCGGTAGGTTCGATTTGATGCGCGCCATCTCGGTCTGCAGCGCGCGCCCCAGGGCGATGATGTCGCCGCCCTTGCGCATGGACAGGGCGAGCCCCAGCGCATCCTCCCCTTTGTAGCGGAACTTCATGATCGGCGGATCGACGTAGCCGCGATAGATGTTGGCGATATCACCCAAGCGGAACAGGCGTCCGCCAGCCGTGATGCCGATCTCGCGGATGCGGTCGACCGTTCTGAAGTCGCTGCCGATGCGGATGTAGATGCGGTCGGCCTGAGTCTCGAAGTCGCCGGCCGGGACCATGTTGTTCTGCGCCTGCAGGATGGCAAAGATCTGCAGCGGATCGACGCCGAGCGTAGCGAGCTTCTTGTGGGACATCTCGATGTAGACCTTCTCGTCCTGGTCGCCGAGGATGTCGATCTTGCTCACGTCGGGCACGCGCAGCAGCTCGCGCCGCGCCGATTCCACGTAGTCGTGCAGCTCGGAAAACGAATAGCCGTCCGAGGTGAAGGCGTAAATCATGCCGAAGGTGTCGCCGAACTCGTCGTTGAAGAACGGGCCTTGCACGTTTGCGGGCAGGGTCGACTTCACGTCCGAGACCTTCTTGCGCACCTGGTACCAGGCGTCGGGCACCGCCTTCGGCGGGGTGTAGTCCTTGAGCACCACGAAGATGAGCGACTCGCCCGGCTTCGAGTAGCTGCGCGCGTAGTCGAACCAAGGCGTCTCCTGCAGCTTCTTCTCCAGGCGCTCTGTGACCTGCTGCTCCACTTCGCGCGCGGTGGCGCCCGGCCACAGCGTGCGCACCACCATCACCTTGAAGGTGAACTCGGGGTCCTCGCCCTCGCCCAGGCGCGTGTACGAGTAGACGCCGGCGGCAAACAGCGCCAGCATGAAATACAGGATCAAGGCCTGGTGCTCGAGCGCCCACTGCGAGAGGTTGAAGCGGGTGAGCATCGCGCGGCGGCCGGATGAAAGGACGATGCGAGTTACTGCGCCGGTTCCGCGAGGACGCGCACCCGTTCGCCCGCGTTCAGCTTGTGCACGCCGGCGCGCACGACCAGATCGCCATCGCTCAGGCCGCCGGTGATGGTCACGTAGTCTTGCGTGTAGCGACCCACCTGCACCGCCTTGAGTGCGACCTGCCGCGTGTTGGGGTCGATCACCCAGACTGCCGGCTCGGTGCCCTTCTGAAAGAGCGCAGTGAGGGGCAGGCGCGCCACTTCCGCTTGCTGGGCCCCCTTGAGGAAGACGTTGGCGGTCATGCCGAGCTGCACCACAGCGTCCGGATCGAGCACCGTCACTTTGACCGTGTAGGTGCGTGTCACCGCATCGGCGCTGGGCGAGATCTCGCGGATGCGCCCTTTATAGGTTTTGCCGGGCGCGGCCCACAGCGTGATGTCGACCTCCTTGGCTGCGCGCAGCTCGGCAAGCCGGTTCTCCGGTACGTTCACCGCCACTTCGAGCTCATCCAGGCGCGCGGTCTTGACGATGGCCTGGCCGGCAGTCACGACCTGCCCGACCTCCGCTTGGACGGCGGTGACTACACCGTCGTGGTCAGCGCGCAATGTGGTGTACGCCGTCTGATTGCGGTTGAGCTCGAGCTGCGCCGTAGCCTGTTCCAGGCGCGCAGCCGCGGTTTCGTAGGTCGTCTTGTGGCGGTCGAATTCGGCGGCGCTGATGAAGCCCTTGTTCACGAGCTCCTTGTAGCGCACCAGATCGGACTTCGCCTGCTGAAAGTCGGAGCGGGCCGCGAGCAGCTGCTGCTTGGCGGCCTCGGCTGAGAGCTTCTGGTCCTCGGGATCGAGGCGGGCCAGAGTCTGGTCAGTCTTGACGCGCTGGCCCACCTCCGCGAAGCGCGCCACGATCTTGCCCGGCACACGGAACCCCAGCGCCGTCTCCCAGCGCGCGCGCACGTCGCCGGTATATGTCACCTCCTGTGCATCCTGGGCCAGATTGACCGTCACTGCCTGCACCGGGCGGACGCTCTCCGGGCGCTCAGGCGCCTTCTCGCAAGCGCTCAGCACAGCCAACACAGAAAGCGCCGTCAAGACAGTGCAAGCGGAGGGGGTGCTGCCGCCTCCGCGCGCGCTCGATGCCGAACTCATCTTGTCCCCCTCGCCGTCCCCGAGCGGACGGCGCGCAGACGCCGGCCTTCGGGTGCTGCCAGCCCCCGCAGCAGCAGATCCAGATGTTGCTCGACGTACGCGTCCGGGTCCAGACTCTGGCTGCCGCAGCAATCGAACGAATAGCGATAGATCACCATGAGCACGAGCGGGGCGAACACCAGCCGCCCGGTGAGCTCCGGATCGAGCCGGCGAAACTCGCCGTTTTCCATGCCGCGCCACAAGGCCGCGCACACCAGCTTGTGCCCGCGCGCGATCACTTCGTCCACGTAGAACTTGCCCAGTTCGGGAAAGTTGCGGCACTCTGAGATCATCAGCTTCGGAATGCCGGCATACGGAGTCATGCCGAAACCCTCCCACCACCCCTGCACGAGCTCGCGGATCAACTGCGCTGCGCTCCCGCGGTGCTGCGCCACCATCGCCTCGCCGCGCTCGAGCAGAGGGACGAGGCCTTCGCGCACGACCGCCTTGAACAGCTCTTCCTTGCTCTGGAAATACAGATAGACAGTGCCCTTGCTCACACCGGCTTTGGCGGCGACATCGTCGAGGCGCGTGGCGGCATAGCCGCGTTCCACGAACAGCTCGAGCGCTGCAGTGAGCAGCTCCGAGGGACGGGCGTCTTTGCGGCGCTCCCAGCGCGGCTTGGACATACCAGCATACCTTCGTAATAACTGACCGGTTAGTAATATAAGCCAGGGCCGCAGGTCAGTCAAGCGTAAGAAGGCCGCCTCGCACCCTTTGCGACTGCGCGAGGCATCATCGCGAGCGGCGCCGTTTCGAACGCCGGCGCAGCCCTTGCCTATAATGAAATGTAGAGTGCTGCCGTTGAAGCCGATGCGCCTGAACGCCATGTTGCGTGGATGGCGCTGCCGATGACCGAGATTCGTCCGCCCGCGGTAGCGGGTTCTTTCTATCCGGGCACCCGGGAAGCCCTGGCGCGAGACGTCGCCGCCCTGCTCGCGACTGCGCCCGCCGCTCCCGACTCGCCCGTGCCAAAGGCGCTTATCGCGCCGCACGCCGGCTACATATATTCCGGACCGGTTGCAGCGTCGGCCTACGGCCGGCTCACTCGCGCACGCGGGCGCATCAAGCGCGTGGCGCTGCTTGGCCCAGCCCATCGCGTTGCCGTCCGCGGTCTTGCGTTGCCAGCCGCGCTCGGCTTTCAGACCCCGCTCGGCGTCGTGCCGGTGGATCGCGACGCCGTTCGCGCGCTGTCTTCCAGGACTCAGATCAGCGAGAGCCGATATGCACACGCGCAAGAGCATGCGCTCGAAGTGCACCTCCCGTTCTTGCAAAGCGTCCTTGGCACTTTTGCGGTGGTGCCCCTCGTCGTCGGCGATGCGAGCGCAGGGGAGGTGGCGGAGGTTCTGGACCGCCTATGGGGTGGCGGCGAAACCTTGATCGTGGTCAGCTCGGATCTGTCTCACTACTTGAGCTACGACCGGGCGCAGGCTATCGACCGCGAGACTGCTCGCGCCATCGTCTCGCGCGAGCCCCGCATCAGCCACTTTCAGGCTTGCGGCGCGACCCCGGTGAACGGTCTGTTGACAGCCGCGCTGCGCCGCGGCCTCCGCGCTGAGCTGCTCGATCTGCGCAACTCGGGTGACACCGCCGGCGACAGAAGCCGCGTCGTCGGCTATGGTTCGATCGGCTTCTTCGAGCCGGAAGCAGCGGCTGTAGACTTGAGCCCCGACTCTGCCGAGGCCGACGACCGCGGCAAAGTACTCATCGGGCTCGCTCGTGCGGCGATCGGTGGGATGTTCGGCCTGACGCTCCCGGTCGACGAGGGCCCTGCGTTCCTTCGCCAGACGGTGGCCACCTTCGTGACGCTCCAGCGGCACGGCCGCCTGCGCGGCTGCATCGGTAGCCTGGAGGCACGCCGCACCCTGCTCGACGACGTGAAGCTCAACGCCAAGGCGGCTGCATTCCTGGACCCGCGCTTCGAGCCGCTCACGCAGACCGAGTTCCCTACCACGCTGGTGGAAGTGTCCCTGCTGTCGACCGCCGAGCCGCTCACGTTCGCGAGCGAGGCCGACGCGATCGCTCAGATCCGGCCGCATGTCGACGGCTTGATCATCGAGCACGGCGGCAAGCGCGGCACTTTCCTGCCGCAGGTGTGGGACCACATTCCGGACGCCGCGGAGTTCCTGCGCGAGCTGAAGCGCAAGGCGGGGCTCGACGCCGGGTTCTGGGCGCCGGATGTGATGCTGCAGCGCTACACCGTCGTCAAGTTTCGCGAGCGCGAGTTCACGCTGCAATGAGCCAGGCCGCCGCGACAGCCGACAGCGTGCAGTATCCTGCCCGCTACTGGCATCGTCTCGCCGACGGGCGCATCCAATGCGATCTTTGTCCGCGCGATTGCCGCCTGCACGAAGGCCAGCGCGGTGCGTGCTTCGTGCGCCAGCGCTCCGGCGACCAGATGGTGCTCACCACCTATGGCCGCTCTTCCGGGTTCTGCATCGATCCGGTCGAAAAGAAGCCGCTCAACCACTTTTACCCCGGCTCGGCCGTGCTGTCGTTCGGCACCGCAGGCTGCAACCTCGCCTGCAAGTTTTGCCAGAACTGGGACATCAGCAAGTCGCGCGACATGGACCGGTTGATGGATCAGGCCAGCCCCGAGGCCATCGCGCAGGCGGCGCAGCGCAGCGGCTGCAAGAGCGTGGCGTTCACGTACAACGATCCCGTGATCTTCGCGGAATACGCCATGGACGTGGCCGATGCCTGCCATGAGCACGGCATCCAGACTGTAGCTGTCACCGCCGGTTACATGCACGATCAGGCACGCCGCGACTTCTACGCCAAGATGGACGCCGCCAACGTCGACCTGAAGGCCTTCACGGAAGAGTTCTACTTCAAGCTGACCGGCTCTCACCTGCAGCCCGTGCTGGACACGCTGGTCTATCTCAGGCACGAGACCGACGTGTGGTTCGAGATCACCACCCTGCTGATTCCGACCAAGAACGATTCGGACGACGAGATCATCGCCATGTGCCGGTGGATCGCGGCGAATCTTGGAAGCGACGTCCCCCTTCACTTCACCGCATTTCACCCCGACTGGAAGCTCGACGACCTGCCTCCCACCCCCGCCTCGACCCTGACACGCGCGCGAGCGCATGCCCAACGGGAGGGGTTGCAGTACGTGTACACCGGGAACGTGCACGACATCGAAGGCGGCACCACCTTCTGCCCCGCCTGCGGCGAAGCGCTCATCGTGCGCGACTGGCACCAGATCCTGAAATACCACCTCACGGCCGACGGGAGCTGCTTGTCGTGCGCCAAGCCGATCAACGGGCGATTCGAAGCGTTCGCCGGTCAGTTCGGGCGGCGGCGAATCCCAGTGCGGTTGAGCGCGCTGCGCTGAGACGCCAGCGCGCCATACCGCGCGCCCACTGGCATTCACACAGGGCCTCGGCCCTTCGCTCCGCGCATCACCAGTCGACGCCTCGCTGCCGCGTTCCCACCACCGACCTTACGCCCGACTTACACGCCTTATCGTGACGACGATGCGCGGTTCTCCCGGGGAAAGGCCGCGCGCATAATGACGCCGTACTTTGACTCGCACCGGCGCAATACGTGAATACGCGCATCGTTTCGCTCGCCAAGACCACGCGCCCGAGCCTCACGGGGATCCTGCCGCGGGATCGCCTGTTCGCCGTGCTGGACGCCGCGCGCAACAAGCCGGTTACCTGGATTGCCGCCCCGCCGGGCTGCGGCAAGACAACCTTGGCTGCGAGCTACCTGGAGCGCACCACGCTGCCCTCGCTCTGGTATCAGGTCGACGAAGGCGACGCGGACGTCGCCTCATTTTTCTATTACCTCGGGCTGGCTGCCGCCGAGCTTCGGCGGAAGCCCGTACTGCGGCTCCCTCAGCTCACGCCGGAGTACCACGCCGGGATCTCGGCGTTTGCCCGCCGCTATTTCCAGGCGCTGTACGCGCATCTCGGCGCACCGTTTGCGCTCGTGCTCGACGGCTATCACGAGGTTCCGTCGCAGTCCCTGTTTCACGAAGCCATCCGCGCAGCACTGTCGGAGGCGCCCCCCAGCAGCTGCATCATCCTCATCAGCCGGAGCGACCCGCCACCGAGCATGGTGCGGCTGCGAGCCAATCAGGCGATGGAGGTGATCGGCTGGAATGAGCTGCGCCTCACGCGACAGGAAAGCGACGCCATCGTTCGTCAGCGCGGTCACGCTCTCGCGGAGCACGCTCTCGCCGAGCTGTACGAGCGAACGCAGGGTTGGCCAGCTGGCCTGATCCTCACGCTCGAGCAGGTCGCAGAGCGCGATTCGATCGAGGACTTTTCGGATCAGTCGACTCCGCAGCTCGTTTTCGACTACCTCGCCGGCGAGGTGTTCCAGAAAACCGACGGCCGGACGCAGGCGTTTCTTCTGAACACGGCTTACCTGGCGCAGATGACGGCGGACATGGCCGAGAAGATGACCGGTGAAGGCGATGCCGGGGCGATCCTCGCGCACATGTACCGCAACAACTATTTCGTGGCCCTGAAGCAGGCGAAACCGGAGCCGGTCTATCAATACCATCCGCTGCTTCGGGCCTTTCTGCTGTCGCGGGTGGAAGAAACGCTGAGCGATGACGCCCAGGACACCTTGAAGCGCAAAGCCGCCTTGCTGCTGGAGGAGCAGGGCTCCGTCGGCGACTGCATGTCGCTGCTGCGCGAGCTGGGGGACTGGGAACACATGGTGCCCGTGATCCGCAAGCACGCCGAGGCCATGCTCAACCGCGGCATGGCCGAAACGCTGGCACAGTGGGTCGAAGCGCTCCCCAAGGAGATCCAGCAACAGAATCCCTGGACGCTGTACTGGGTCGCGGTCGCGCGCATGCGCGCCTCCCCCCGCGCGAGCCGCATTCTGCACGAGCAGGCGTTCGAGCTGTTCCGAGCGCAAAGCGAGCCCGACGCGATGGGGCTGCTGTTGACGTGCTCCGGCGCGATGGACGCAATCCTGTATGAGCTCGACGACTTCACGTTGCTCGACCGCTGGATCCCCGTCATGGACGAGCTCTTGAAAGCACATCCCCATGCGCTCTCGGGTGCACCCGGCCTGCGCATCGTCACCAGCCTGCTCACATCGATGGTGATCCGCCAGCCGCAGCACCCCGATCTCGAGCGATGGGTCGAGCACGCCTATCGGGCCTCGATCGAACAGAGCGACCCGAATCTGCGCATGCTGGTCGAGCCGAGTGTCGCAATAGCCATCATCTGGGGCGGCCACTATCCCAAGGGGTGGGCGGTGATCGAGGGAATGCGCCGGCTGTGCGCGCAGCATGAGATTTCCCCGTTCGCGCTGAACATGCTCAAGGTCGCCGAGGCCATGTACTTCATGCTCACGGCACAGCATGATGAATGCCTCAAAGCGGTACGCGACGGTCTCGAGATCGAACGAGCGGCTGGAGTGAGCGTGGCGACGCACCAGCTGCTCGCCTTCGGCGCCGGCGGCGCACTGACCTGCGGCGACCTGGAAACCGCGAAACAACTGCTGGACCAGTTCAGCACCCAGTCGCGCCCTCCTGCGCGATGCGATCTCACCCTGTACCACCTCTTCTCCGCCTGGCACGCCATGCTTTCGGGCGACAACCTGTCCGCCTTTCAGCAGCAGAAACTGGCACTGCGGGCCGCGGTGGAAGTCGGGTGCCCGTACTTCGAGGTGCTGTGCCGCCTCGCAGCCGGGCAAGTGCTGTACGAGAGCGGCGAGCGCAGCAACGCCATGGCGCAGTTTCAGCAGATCTACGATCTCGGGCGCGTGATGAAGAACCGGCTGCTCGACTTCACCGGTCTCATGTGCTACGCCCAGGTCGCGCTCGAGGACAAACGGGGCCGGCGATCGGGTCTCTGGGCATTGCGCCAGGCGCTGGTGATCGGCAAGCCACGCAACTACTCTGCGTTCACACTGTGGCGCCCCGATGCACTCGCGAGCTTGATGAGCCGCGCATTGGAAACGCAGATCGAGACCGACTACGCGACCGCGATCATCCGGCGCTGCCAACTCACGCTGGACGCAGCGCGCTCGGCGCTGTCGACCTGGCCCTGGCGATTCAAGGTGCACACGCTCGGGGAGTTTCAGCTGCTCCGGGACAACATCCCGATCGTATTCTCCGGCAAGGCGCAAAAGCGTCCCCTGGATCTGCTCAAAGTGCTGACAGCGCACGGCGGGCGCCAGGTCAGCGAAGCCATCATCATCGAGGCGCTGTGGCCGCGCATCGATGGCGACTCCGCGCACCGGTCGTTCACCTCGGCCCTGCACCGCCTGCGCAAGCTGTTGGGCGAGGATCGCGCTGTGGTCCTGTCCGAAGGCAAGCTGTCGCTGGACGGACGTTTCGTCTGGACCGACGCCTGGGCCTTCGAGCAGCTTGCTGCCCACCTTGACGAAGCGCTGCGCGGCAGCCCGGAACGGATCGACGCGTCGAAGGTGAACACACTCGCCCAGCGCATGCTGGAGTTGTATACGGGTTCGTTCCTTTCGACAGACGCGCACGAGCCCTGGACCGACAAGCTCCGCGAGCGGTTCCGCAACCGTCTGGTGCGGACCGCCGGCGACATCGCCCGTTTCTGGCAGCAGACCAAGGAAGGCGAGCGAGCGACACATTATCTGCTTCGCACTCTCGAAGCCGACGAGTTGACGGACGTCGTCGCTCGCCAGGTTCCTCAAATCCGCCAGATCTACGATCAGCTGCTGCGCTCGCAATAGCGGCAGTCTCCTCCGAGAAGTAATCCATCGGTAAGCGATCGGTAACCGATCGGCAAGCCAGGGGCTTCTATGCTGGCCTCATGTCAGCGAGCGGCATCCGGAGGTCATATGCGAGATAGAAGGAAGAAGCGTCTCGGCCTCACAGGGCGGGTCGGTATCGGATCGGCGGTCCGCTGCATGGTCTTGTGCTCGTTCCTCATCCTATGGGGCTGCTCTGTGAAGCAGCTCGCGTTGAACAAGGCCGCCGACACACTGGCCGAGGGCGGTACAGCCTACGCATCGGACGACGATCCCGACCTCATCCGCGGCGCAGCACCATTCAGCCTGAAGCTGATGGACAGCATCCTCGTCGAGGTACCGCAACACCGCGGGCTGCTCACGTCGGCCGCGAGCGGCTATACCGGCTATACCTACGCGTTCATCCAGCAGGACGCTGAGATGCTGGAGGAGACCGACGTAACGGCGGCCGGCGCCGCGCGCGCCCGTGCGAAGGTTTTGTACACGCGAGCGTACCGTTATGCCGTTGCAGGACTCGACGTCGCACACCCCGGCCTCTCGAAGCGTATGGAGCAGGATCCGCGCGTGGCGGTGTCCGTGACAACGCGCGATGACGTCCCACTGCTGTACTGGAACGCCGCTTCTCTCGGTGCACTCATCGGGCTCTCCAAGGACGACCCGGAGCTCGTCGCTCGCGTGCCGATCGTCGAGGCGTCCATCGATCGCGCCCTGCTCTTGAATGAAAGCTACGACGCCGGCGCCATCCATACCTTC
Source organism: Burkholderiales bacterium (assembly GCA_035622675.1). Taxonomy (GTDB): domain Bacteria; phylum Pseudomonadota; class Gammaproteobacteria; order Burkholderiales; family SHXO01; genus SHXO01. The sequence continues at coordinate 20,480 of DASPUW010000297.1, forward strand.
TTGATCACCTACGAGATGGTGCGCCGCTACCGCGAAGGCGATCCCGAGGCAAGCGCGAGGGCCCATTTCCAGCGCGCCGTGCAGCTCTCGGAAGGCTATCAGGCGGCACCGTACGTTGCGCTCGCCGAAGCTGTATGCATCGCACAGCAGAACCGGACCGAGTTCGAGCAGCTTCTGCATCAAGCACTCGCGATCGACGTCGACAAACGTCCGCAGTGGCGTCTGGCGAACGTTGTGATGCAGCGCCGCGCGCACTGGCTGCTCACCCGCACCGATCAACTCTTCGCAGACTCGAGGAGGCCATTTGAGCCCACTATCTCCGCTTGGCTGTTCTAGGCGAACGCTACTTCGCGCCGGCCTTACCGTTGCGGTCGCTGGCGCCGTCTCGCTGCCCGCACGGGCTGACGAGGCGGTAAGAGTCAGGCTGGGCACTCTCGCGCCAAGAGGCTCGTTCTATCACCGAGCGCTGCAGGAAATGGCGGAAAAGTGGCGGCAGGCGCAAGGCGGCGGAGCCACCTTCACCATCTTCACCGACGGGACTCAGGGCGGCGAGGCTGACATGGTGAGGCGCATGCGCATCGGTCAGCTCAACGCCGCACTCATCACGGTGGTGGGTCTCATGCAGATCGAGCGCTCTGTCGCCGCGCTGCAGGTGATGCCGCTGGTCTTCCGCAACTGGGAGGAGCTCGACTTCGTGCGGGAGAGAATCACCGCCCGGTTTGAACAGCGCATGCTCGAGAAAGGCTTCGTGGTGCTGTTCTGGGGAGACGCCGGCTGGGTGCGCTATTTCTCCAAGGAGCCGGCGCACCGCCCCGAGGATTTCAAGAGTCGCAAGATCTTCGCCTGGGCTGGGGACAACGATCAGGTACAGTTGATGAAGACTCTCGGCTATCAGCCGGTGCCCCTGGAAACGGCCGATATCCTGCCGGCGCTTCAGACCGGGCTCATCAACGTGGTGCCTTCTGGCACCTATTACGCGCTGGCCGGCCAGTTCAACACGATCGCGCACTACATGCTCGATCTGAGGTGGGTGCCGATCGTCGGGGCAGCGGTCGTCACGCGAACGGTCTGGGACGCCATGTCGCCAGCCGGCAGAGAACAGCTCATGGCCGCGGCGCGAGTCGCCGGCCCCCAGGTGCGCGCTCATGCGCGCAAAGAGGACGACGAGGCGATCGAGGCCATGAAGAAACGGGGCTTGAACGTGTACGCGCCGAGCGCCGAGGAGGAGGCGGAGTGGCGGCGCGCAGTCGAGCAAGCCTATCCCAGAATTCGAGGCACGCTCGTGCCTGCAGACGCCTTTGACGAGGTGATGGTCCTGCTGCGGGAGTATCGGAGCGGACGATGAAACTCCCCCGGGCCGCCGCGCGGCCCAGTCCATTGCGAAGGCTGCACGATGCAGAAGATATCGTGCTGGCAGTGGCCCTTGCCGCCATGGCACTGTTGCCTGTCATCGAGATCGTGCTAAGGGCAACGCTGCACATCGGAATCGCCGCTTCTACCTCGCTCGTGCAGCATCTCACCCTCGTGTCGGGAATGGCGGGCGCCGCAGTGGCGGCACGCTCGGACCGCCTGCTGTCCCTGTCCAGTGCACGGCTGTTGATGTCCGGGACGCAGCGTCATGCGGCCAAGTGGCTGAGCAGCATCGTCGCCGTCATCGTGACCCTCCTGCTGTGCGTCGCGGCCGTGCAGTTCGTCCTCGCGGAAAGGACGGCCGCGGACAAGCTCGCTTACGGCTTTCCGCTGTGGCCAGTGCAAGCGTGCATTCCGGTCGGGTTCGCGCTGATGGCGCTGCGCATCTGCCGTCACGCGGCCGAGAACTGGCGCGGGCAAGTGCTGGCGGCTCTGGCTTCAGCGGTGATCGCTATTGCATTCGCTCTGCTGATTCCTCCGGTCGGGCTCACGATGTGGGCCGCGCTCATCACTGTGCTGCTTGCAACGATCTTCGGCGCGCCCATCTATGTCACCCTCGGCGGGGCTGCCTTGATCATGTTCTGGCACATGGGCCTGCCGATCGCCGCGATACCGCTGGACCACTATCACCTGGTCGTAAATCCCTCCCTTCCCGCCATCCCCCTGTTCACGCTCGCCGGCTACTTCCTGGCGGAAGGCAAGGCTCCGCAGCGCCTGCTCCGCGTATGCAACGCGGTGGTGGGCAGCGTCCCCGGCGGCGTAGTGGTCGTGACCGTGTTCGTCAGCGCCTTCTTCACCGCCTTCACCGGAGCGTCGGGCGTGACTATCCTGGCGCTGGGCGCGCTGTTGGTGCCTCTCATCCAGGGCAGCGGCTACTCGGAGCACGGTGCGGTGGGCCTCGTCACCAGCGCCGGCTCGCTCGGCGTTCTGTTTCCACCGAGTCTTCCGGTGATCCTGTACGCGATCGTCGCCAAGGTCCCGATGGGGGACATGTTCCTCGGCGCATTCCTGCCCGGCGTCCTGATGGCGGTGTTGCTGGTTCTGTGGGCGACACGGACGGCAGGGCGCCGTGGCGCGAAAAGGCAGGCGTTCGATCTGCGCGAGGCAACAGTAGCGATACTTGACGCCAAGTGGGAGCTGCTGCTGCCCATCGTCGCTTTCGTGGCTCTATTCGGGGGCATCGCCACACCCGTCGAAGCATCGGCCGTCACCGCCGTCTATGCATTTATCACGCAGGCGGTCATCCATCGAGAGTTTCCGACATCGCGCGACGTGCTGCGCGTCATGGTCGAATGCGGCTTGCTGGTCGGCGGCGTGCTGCTCATCCTGGGCGTGGCTTTAGGGTTCACCAACTATCTGGTCGACGCTCAGGTGCCGGATCGCGCAGCGGACTGGGCGCAGCAGGCGCTTCCATCACGCTGGCTCTTCCTGCTGGTGCTCAACGGATTCCTGGTCCTGGTCGGATGCCTGATGGAGATCTTTGCGGCCATCGTCGTAGTGGTCCCCCTGCTCGTGCCGGTGGGGACCGCCTTCGGCCTCGATCCCGTTCATCTCGGCGTGATATTTCTGGCCAACATGGAGCTGGGATTCCTGACGCCGCTGGTGGGCATCAACGTGTTCTTCGCCTCCTATCGATTCGGCAAGACGATCGGTGAGGTGTGCCGGGCCGTCGCCTCGTATTTCGCCGTCATGGCCATCGGCGTCCTGGCGATTACCTATCTGCCGCAGCTGAGCACCGCGCTCGTCGCGCTGCGCAAGTGAAGTAAGTTGATGCGGCTAGCAGCGCACGAGACGCAAGGTCACGGCAGCCCAAATGCTGCAGCTGCCTTTACGTCATACGCAATACGCAAAGCTGGGCCCGCGTTTGCGTGCGCTATGTCGATGATTCTCACACTGACGCTTCCGGGCTGCACGGGCGCCGCGCCCCGACCGACACCTGCACATGAGCAGGTCGCGCCGGCTCCGCCTCTCGAGCGAAGCGTCGTGCGCGTGGCGCTCGTCCCCGCACGCTTTGAACCCGAAGTCGAGCTGCCTTCGATCAGCTCCTACACGCTGTCTACGCTGAAGGGGGCGGGAGGAGGCTTGGTTGGCGGCGCACTCGGGGGCGGGTTGCTGGGCGGACAGGTTGGCTGCGGTGCAGTAGTGGCCGTCCCCGAGAGTGCCATTTTCTGCGGCTTGTTCGTCGTGGCGGGTGCAGTGGGCGGAGCAGTGATTGGACTTCCCCTAGGCACCGTCCATGGCATCGCCGAGGGCGCACCAAGGGAGGAAACCGCCAATGCGAAGAAATCCCTTCGGCCGGCGATCGCGGCCCTGAAGCTGCAGCAGCCGCTGGCGGACGCGGTACAGAGCAGCGCCAAGGACGCCATCGGCCAACAGCTTCCCGAATTTTCGTCGATCGGCCCGACTGCCCAAGGGATACAAATCGACTACAAAACGCTCGCGTCGCAAGGCTTCGAATCAGTCCTCGAAATCAGCGTAACGCGATTTGGCTTTGACAGCGCGGGGGGAAAGGACCCCGAGGTGGCACTTTTCATGGTGGTGCATGCACGGCGAGTGGATGCGCTGACCGGCAAGGAACTCTGGAGCGGAGAGTTCGCGTACCTCAGCCGTTACGCGCCGCTGCCCGCGTGGGCCGATGGAGAAGTTGCTCTGGTGAGGAGCGAGCGCGGGCAAGCCTATCGAGCGCTGGGCGAGCGCGTTGTCGACGAGGTTTTCCTGCATATGGTTAGGCCACAGGTTGAGCACGTGGCTTCGACACGCCCGGATGATCACCCGGCGTGCGGTCTTCGACCGGTAGACCCACCGCTCGAAATTGGCAGCCGGGCGCCAAATCCAGACGAGGCAGTGGTCGTCGACAACGCGGTCGACTCCTTGCAGCCGACGCTGCGCTGGGAAGCTTTCAACTTCCCGGGCGGCCCCTCAAATATCCTGGTTGACGCCGTTCGATATGACCTGCGCGTGTGGAGGGCGACTTCCAATACCACAGTGGGAGATTTGATTTACTCGCAGACCAACATTCCCGGCCCGTCGCATACCCTGCTTCAGCCACTCGAGCCCGGTGCTAAGTACTTTTGGAGCGTGCGAGCGCGATATGCCAGCGGGGGCGCGATCTACGGCACTCGCTGGAGCGAGTCGCGTTCGCCTCCTTTCGTTGTGCGAACCGGCTTTCTGGCTTCGGTATACGCGGATCGGTCTGACATGCTTAAGCGGTTAGGCGTATCCGCGGCATCGCTGCTGGATGTACACAGCAAGCTCTTGTCGCCCTGCGCGTTAGACTTCATCCCCGGCGCGAACTACCACCGCTTCCGGACCAAACCCGTCGACACACCTAAGTCGGCGGAGACTGTGCAGACCAGGGGTTCAGGCCCCTTTTCGCCCGTCGGATCCGGTGTGCCAGCAACGGGAGGAACCGACGGGATGTTCGCTCGAAAGCGCTGATCGGCTGAAGCCGGAGGGCGTTGATCCCCGCGCTCCATCGCATGATATGCTTCGCCGCGGCAAAAAAAGGGCGCCCGATATGACAAGCGCGCCCGAAACTGACTTTCCCATACCTCTTTCCCAGGAGACCGCCTTGCGAATTCGACTCGCTCCCGCTGCGCTTGCCCTTTTGCTCGCCGCCCCCGCGCTTGCCGACGACATTTCCGGCACGCTCAAGAAGATTCAAGACACCCGCGTCATCAAGCTCGGGTACTTGACCCAGTCGATCCCGTTTTCCTACATCGACGCGGACGGAAAGCCGAATGGCTATTCTGTTGATCTGTGCATGCGGGTTACGACTGGCATTCAAGAGCAGCTTGGCCTGCCCGACCTCGCTGTGCAATGGGTGCCGGTGACGCTCGAAACCCGCTTCGACTCAGTCAAATCGGGGGAGATCGACCTCGAGTGCGGGATCACAACGAATACGCTTTCGCGCCAGAAGCAGGTCGACTTCAGCGTGATGACGTGGCTGGATGGCGCCAACTTTGCGGTGCGTGAAGAGAGTCCCTACAAGGCTCTGTCGGACCTCGCCGGCAAAAAGATCGCGGTCATCGCAGGCACGACGACCGTGGGCGCGTTCAAGCAGGTCCTGGAAAAGAGTTACGTCAACGCCGAGCTCGTGACCGTGCACAGCCACGCGGAAGGGCTGGATGCGGTGCGCAGAGGCGCGGCGGATGCCTACGCGGCCGACCACACCGTCCTGGTGGGCCTGGCCGTGCAGATGGCGCAGTCGATGAAGCTCAGGCTGGGAGACCGCACCCTCTCCTACGAGCCGTACGGCCTCATGCTGCGCAAGAACGACCAGGATTTCCGGCAGGCGGTCAACACGGTGCTTTCCCGCATCTATCGCTCGGGACAGATCATCCCAATCTACGACCGCTGGTTCGGGAAGCTCGGCAAGCCGAGCCAGTTCATCACTGTCATGTACCTCATGAACGGGCTGCCTGAATAGCGCGCCGGCTAGCTGCCGTTCAGGGCAGCGACCACTTCGTCGTCCTCGACCTGAGGAAAGTGCCGGTAGAACTGACCGACGGCGTAGAAGTACTCGGGGGTTTCGAGGCACACCAGCTCGTCGCAGCCCTTGGCGACTTCGGCTGCAGTCTCGGGCGGCGCGACTGGGACGGCGCAGATCAGGCGGGCCGGATGGCGCTGACGCAGTGCGTGGAGGGCAGCGATCATGGTGGAACCGGTCGCGAGCCCGTCGTCCACCACGATCACGGTACGTCCAGCGGGATCGATACTGTCCCGGCCGCCCGAATACAGGGCGCGCCGCTGGCGTATGACCTCGAGCTGTTGCTGCTTTTCCTGCTCGACGTAGGCAGCATCCGCGCCGGTCGACGCTGCGTAGCCGGGAACGTGGGTCCACCCCGATTCGTCCACCGATCCCACCGCCAGCTCCGGATTGCCCGGTGCGCGCAGCTTGCGCACGAGCTCCACATCCACTTCGCCCTCGAGTTCCTGCGCAATGATCCGAGCCATTGGCACGGCGCCGCGCGGAATGCCCAGCACCAATGGATTCTTGCCCTTGTACTGGATGAGTCTAGCGGCCAGCTTCAGGGCCGCATCGCGTCGGTTTTCGAACACCGTGGGAGCGCGCGCAGAGGAAAGGAGGCGATGCAAAAAAGCAAACGCATTCACCACGAAGGACACGAAGGAACACGATGGGAAGTAACCGTCATTCCGGCGGAAGCCAGAATCCAGAGGTCTGTGCCTGGATGCCGGTTTTCACCGGCATGACAATGCTGCAGATATGGGTCCACGCGGCACCACACTAATCGCCTTTAACTTCGTGTTCCTTCGTGTCCTTCGTGGTGAATGAGGTTCGTGGTGAAGGAGGTTGCGGTTTTTCGTCAGGCTGTTACGCCCGCCGCGGCACGCTCCGCGGCCTGAATGGTGTTGGCGAGCAGCATCGTGATGGTCATCGGACCCACACCCCCCGGGACCGGCGTGATCCATCCCGCGCGCTGCCGGACCGACTCGAAATCCACATCGCCCGCCACGCTGCCATCCGGAAGGCGGTTGAAGCCGACATCGATCACCGCCGCGCCCTCCTTCACCATCGCGCCCGTGACGAGCCGCGGCTTGCCGGCAGCTACAACCAAGATGTCAGCCAGGAGCGTGTACTGCGACAGGTCCCGGGTCCTGGAGGTGCAGATGCTGACCGTCGCGCTGCGCGCCAGCAGCATCAGCGCCATGGGCTTGCCGACGATGTTGCTGCGCCCGACCACCACTGCGTTCTGGCCCTCGATCGGAATGCTCAGATGATCGAGCAGACACATGACGCCGTAGGGCGTGCACGGTGGAAATACGCTCTGCCCCACCACCAGCCCACCGAGGTTGTAGAGATGGAATCCATCCACGTCCTTCTCGATCGGAATCGCTTCCAGGACTCTCGCGTTGTCGATGTGTGCCGGCAGCGGCAGCTGTACGAGGATGCCGTGGATCCTGGAATCGGCGGCCAGCGCAGCGATGCGCTCCAGCAGCGTTTGCTCGGACACATCGACCGGAAACTCGTGCAGCTCGGAGTGGACGCCGTTCTCGGCACAGGCTTTGATTTTGTTGCGCACGTAGACACGGCTCGCCGCATTGTCGCCGACCAGGGCGACAGCCAGTCCGGGCGTCACGCCGCCTCGCGTGAGAGCATCGGCCCGGGTCTTCCAGCGAGCACGGATCTCCCGGGCGATGGCCGTGCCATCGATGATCGTTGCGCTCACCGCGTGTTGCTCTAACTGGGGTTGACCGGCTCGCCCGGCAGAGTACCCTCCGTAACGGGATCCGCCACCTTCTCGAGCTGCGCCAGCGTGGAGTAAAACACCGGGCCGCCGCCCATGTCCGACACGTTCTGACTGGTCAACGCGTTCAAGTTCACGCCATTGCGCATCTTCGAGCCCTGCAGCTGCTTCGGTGCCCCGACCACTCCGGGCAGGAGTCCGTCGATGACCAGAGCATAGCCGAACGTTTCGCCCCGGTCGTTGTAGAGACGGCACAGGTCGCCGTCGCTAATGCCCCGCTCCCGAGCGTCCGGCGGACTCACCTCGAAGGTCGCCCGCGCGCTCATCTCCTTCAACCGCGCAACGTGCTGGAAAGTTGCTCCGATGAAGTAGTGCGTCGCAGCGCTGATGATCTGCAGCGGATACGTGCACCGGCGCTCGGCATCCTCCCAGCCTTCCCTTTCGGAGAGGTGAGTGGGGAGCGGGTCGAGGCCGAGTCCGGCCAGCGTCTCGGAGTAGATCTCGATCTTGCCGCTGGGCGTGGGCCAGCGCCCGCTGTTGATGCCTTTGCGGCGCGGCGAATCCACCGCTGCGCGCGCCCAGCCTTGGCTTGCGAGCTTCTCGTAGGTCACGCCTTCGAACAGCGGATTGAATTCCGGATCGAGCAGCTCCCGGATCATCTTCTCGTCGCTGTCGGAAAAGCATGGATCGTCGTAGCCCATGGCACGGGCGAGACGCCGGAACAGCTCGGTGTTGTCGAGGCTCTCGCCGACCTTGCCGATGGCCGGCTGGCTCAGCCCGAGATAGTAGTTGCCGTACGCACCGTGCAGGTCGGCGTGCTCGAGCTGCGTGTCCGCCGGAAGCACGATGTCAGCATAGCTGCAGCTGTCGGTGAAGAACGTGTCGTGCACCACGACGAATAGATCGTCGCGCATGAGGCCGCGGCGGGCCGCCGTGGTGTCGGGCACACAGTTGGCCGGGTCGCTGTTCCAGCAGAACAGCGCTTTGATGGGCGGGTCGAGACGCGAGTCGGTGAGCGCGTTGCCGAGCTGGATCATGTTGATCGTGCGCGGCGTCCTTCCAGCCAGCAGATCGGTGCGCTGCAGCTTGGCCATGTTCACGCCGCGCGTCTCCGCGCCTGTGCTGACGCAGACGCCGGCGCCGCCCGTCATCGCTCCGGTCACGGCCGGAAGCAGCGAGATCGTGCGCGTCATCATGCCGCCGTTGGCGTGACGCTGAATGCCC
>DASPUW010000298.1:0-2812 GCA_035622675.1 Burkholderiales bacterium
GCGTCGGAGAGCACATAGCCGCCGCGCTCGATGAGCGCAATCTGCGCCGCGCTGCGCGCCTGAAATGGCAGGTTCTGCCGCGACAGCAGCAGCGAGGTTGGACCATCACGGCGCTCGACCGCCGCGAGCCAGGCGACCATGGTCTCGCACGTGTCGCATGGGCGCCAGACTTCCATGTTCGGAATGTAGCGCAGGGTGGCCGCCTGCTCGATGGGCTGATGCGTCGGACCGTCCTCGCCCAGGCCGATCGAGTCGTGGGTATAGACGAAGATGCTGCCGGCCCGCATGAGCGCTGCGATGCGCAGCGCGTTGCGCGCGTAGTCGGAGAAAGTCAGGAACGTCCCGCCGAACGGGATCACTCCGCCATGCGCCGCGAGCCCATTGAGAATGCCTGACATGCCGAACTCGCGCACGCCGTAGAACAAGTAGTTTCCGCCGCCGCCGCCGCGCGTCAGCGGCCTGGCGCCGGACCACAGCGTCAGATTAGAAGGCGCGAGATCAGCCGAGCCTCCGATCAGCTCGGGAAGATTCGGGGCCAGCGCCTCGATGGTGTTCTGCGACGCCTTGCGCGTAGCGATGCTCTCGCCTTTTTGATTGACTGCAGCCAGCATCGCATCGCGCTGTGCCCGCCATCCGTTCGGCAGCTCGCCCGCCATGCGCCGCTGAAACTCCGCGGCAGCTTGCGGATGCTGCACGGCATAACTCGCGAACTTGGCCTGCCAGGTTGCTTCCAGCTCCCGGCCGCGCGCCCGCGCATCCCACGCGGCGTAGATGTCCGCGGGAATCACGAACGGCGGATACTTCCAGCCGAGGCACTCGCGTGCCGCCGCCACTTCTTTCTCGCCCAGCGCAGCCCCGTGCGCAGCGCCCGTGTTTTCCTTGTTCGGTGCGCCCCTGCCAATGATGGTCTTGCAGCAGATGAGCGACGGCCGGTCCGTCACCGCCTGCGCCGCGCGCACCGCCCGTTCGACAGCGTTGAAATCGTGACCGTCAACCGCGCGCACCACGTGCCACCCGTAGGCCTCGAAACGCTTCGGGGTGTCGTCGGTGAACCAGTGCTCCATGGTCGACTTCTCGGAGTCGATCGAGATGTGGTTGTCATCGTAGATCGCGAGGAGCTTGCCCAAGCCGAGCGTGCCGGCGAGACTCGCCGCTTCGTGGGAAATGCCCTCCATCATGCAGCCGTCGCCCATGAAGACGTAGGTGCGGTGATCGACGATGTCGAAACCCGGCCGATTGAAGTCGGCGGCCAGCACGCGCTCGGCGATGGCCATGCCCACTGCGTTGGCGAAACCCTGCCCGAGCGGACCGGTGGTGGTTTCAATGCCGGGCGTGAGCCCGCGCTCCGGGTGACCGGGTGTTTTGGAGTGCAGCTGGCGGAAGCGCTCGATCTCCTGCATCGGCAGGTCGAATCCGCTGAGATGCAGCAGCGCGTACTGCAGCATCGAGCCGTGGCCGTTCGACAGCACGAAACGATCGCGGTTGGCCCACGACGGATTCTGCGGATTGAAGCGCAGGTGGTGGTTCCACACCACCTCGGCGATGTCCGCCATCCCCATAGGCATCCCGGGGTGGCCCGAATTCGCCTTCTGCACAGCGTCCATGGCCAGCGCCCGCAGCGCGTTGGCCAGTTCTTGTCGGGTTGCCATGTATCGAATAGACCCTATCTCACAATGGTTCGTGCCATCACTCCCGCCGCGGGAGCTTGATGCCGAGCTGCTTCAACTTGCGGTACAGGTGCGTGCGCTCCAGGCCGACGCGCTCGGCGACCCGGCTCATGTTTCCCGATTCGCGGCTGATGTGGTAGTCGAAATACACGCGCTCGAATGCATCGCGCGCCTGCCGCAGCGCCAGGTCGAGCGGCAGAGTGCCCAGAGCGCGCCCGAGCGGCGCGTCCTGGCGCGACACGGCGTTGTTCACCTCAGTTGCACCGATCTCGCTGGTCAGGGCGAGCAGCGCCGTCGACCTCACCACGTTCTCGAGCTCGGCCAGATTGCCGGGCCAGTCGTACACGCGCAGGGCGTTCAAGGCGCCGGTGGTGAACTGCCGCGGCGGCAACTCCTTGTTCTCCACGCAGCGCTCTATGATCAGTTTAGCCAGCTCCGGAATGTCTTCCGGATGCTCGCGCAGGCTTGGCACTCTGATCTGGATCGGCGCAATCGCAGCGAACAGGCGCGGGTCGAAACTGCTCTCGGCCACCATGCGCGCCAGGGGCTTGGACGTCGAGCAGATGAGGCGCGTGTGGTAGCGCTCGAGCTTGGCTGTCTGGCCGAGGAGGCTGCGCTGCTGTTCGGCCGTAAGCTCGCTGACGGCATGCAAAAACAGGCTTCCCTCGGCAGCCTGACCCACGAGGTTGTTGGCCGGGTCCTCGAGCACCGCAAAGCTTTCCGGCTCGACCCACGGCGTATTCGCTACGTGCAGAAACCGGGCGCACAGCGTCTTGCCGCAGCCCGGCTCCCCGGTCAGAAGCACCGGCGTCTTGAGGTTTCGAATCATCTCCAAGCGCTGACGCAGCTCCGCGATGACCGGCGCCTTGCCTAGAAAAGCCATGTCGAGGGCCGATTTCGAAGCCGGCGTCGGCGCCTGCAGCGCCTGCCCCACGGTCGAGAGCAGCTTTTGCAGCGCGATCGGCTTCTCCAGAAAACCGTAGGCGCCGATGCGCGTGGCCTCCACGGCGGTGTCGATGGTGCCGTGCCCGGACATCATCACCACCGGCATGGTCAGCTGGCCGCCGGTCGCCCACTCCTTGAGCAGCGAGATGCCGTCGGTGTCCGGCATCCAGATATCGAGCAGCACGAGGTCGGGACGCGCA
>DASPUW010000299.1:0-17108 GCA_035622675.1 Burkholderiales bacterium
ACGCCTGGCGCAGTACCCTATCCACGGGTCTATGCCTTGTTCTGGAGCGCGATATTACCCCGGGCGTGATCGCAGCTCTCGACGCAGAGGACGAGCGCAAGAGGAAACTCATCAATCAGCGGGTAGCGCGCCCGCTGGTGCGCGCCTTTCGGCAGTTCGCGGCACTTCGCGGGACAGCGTTGTATGACAAGTTCCGCGATGGCTCGGTAGTCTACCGTGCATTCGTGTTACGTAGCCCAAGCGGGTAACAGCTTCTTCTTGCTCGATGCAGGCAGGAGGACACTCGGACGAAGGGGATATAATCCGGCGATGAAATCCGAGCAGAAGATCGTCGCGCTGGGTGCCGCGAGCGGAGTTGTGACGATGGCGGTAAGCGTGTGGGTCCTCGCCAGTGTCCTGCCGGCGCCGCCGATTCCCGATGCGCTGGCGGAGCGCCTCGGTTACGCGCTTCGTGCCAACGTCTTCGCGCTCGTGCCGTTCTTCGTCATGCTGATCACGATCGGCAATTCGCGTTTCCTGAGCGACGCGATCGACCCTACGCGTCGAGCGGAGAGCGCGCCGATGCAGATCGATGGGCGCGTAGCGGACAACACGCTGCAGCAGAACTTCGTTTTCGCTGTGGCCTCGCTCGCCATGAGCACGACGCTTCCTCTTCCGCATCTGCAGGTCATCTGGGCATGCGCGATCGTATTTCTGGTTGCGCGCTTTGTATTCTGGCTGGGCTACCGCATCAATCCCCTGTATCGCGCGCCGGGGATGTCGGCCACCGCTTACATGAACCTCGGGATGATCCTCTACGTCCTGTTCCGGACGTTTGCGATCGTTTGACGGCACGGCCAAATGCCGTGCGTCTACCGCTGGCCACGACGTTCAGCGTTGCTGGACCAATAGATTGAGGCGATCGACCAGCGACCGCTTCTGGCTCTCGAGATCCTGGTATTGCGCATATAAGCGGTTCAGGTCATCGGTGTATCGCTTGATGCGGTTGTCACGCTCAGCCCTCTGCCGGACCACGTCGTCGTAATTGGGCGGCGAATTCCCCATCGCATAGTCGGGCGAGTTCTGGATCACCTGCGGGTATTGCGCGTCGATCTCGGTGCGGCGCAGCTCCTGGATCATCTGAAACTGCTGGTAGACCGATTGCTGCAAATGCTGCAGCTGATCGAGCTGCGTCTGCAGCCGCCCGATCTCCGCTTCGGTCGCCGCATCGGCGAGCGCCACAGCAGATAGACAAGACACCAATGCCGCGAAACCCCACTTCACCCGCATCTCCTACTTCGAGCTGAGACCCAAGTGGCGCAAGTCGGCGAGGTACGCCGGTGGCTCCCACGTGTCTGACAGCCGTTCGTCCGGCACGGGGCTTTGCACCATGGCCCGCACCGGTACCACGCCAGCCCATACCGGCCAGCTGTAGTCGTCCTCGTCGTCGTGCGGCCAGCCCGCGCGCACTTTCGCCGAACCCTCCTCGATCGCCATGCTCAGCACCGTGGTCGCCTTGACTTCCTGGGTCGTTGCGGGCCGCAACTGCTTCCAGCGGCCCGGGAACAAGTGTTCGACGAAGCTCTCCAGCGCCCGCAGCTTGGCGGCCTCGTCCTCGATCTTGCGGGCGCGGCCGAATAGCATCACCGAGCGGTAGTTGATCGAGTGGTTGAACCCGGAACGCGCGAGCACCAGCCCGTCCAGATGCGACACGGTGAAGCAGACGTCCACACCTTTCTCCACGGTGCGCAGCATCCGGCTCGCGCTCGATCCGTGCCAGTAGAGGTGTTCGCCCTCACGCCAATAGGCCGTCGGCGTCACATAGGGCTGCGCATCGATGATGTAGCCTACGTGGCACAGGAGACCCGCGTCAAGGATCGCCGCGATCGTAGCGAAGTCGTAGGCGCCGCGCTCGCGCAGGCGCTTCACCCGCGAGCGCGCGGTGGGAGTCAAATCGGTCATAGGCTTTTCCTGTGTCACTCGTGAGTCCTGGTCAGTAGGCGCGCCGGCGATCCACGAGGCCGATTGGCGCCTCGCCGCGTTCGATGCGGCGGATATTGTCGGCCACCTGAGACACCATCAACTCGGCGATCGCCAATGCCGCGATATGCGGCGTCGCGATCACCCGCGGATGGTGCCAGAAGGGATGCTCACGCGGAAGCGGCTCGCTCTGAAACACATCGAGCATTGCAGCGCCGAGCTGACCTTGCTCCAACGCCGCGAGCAAATCCTGCTCGTCGACATGGCCACCGCGGGCGATGTTGATGATGCACGCGCCGCGCGGCAGCTGCGCAAGAGCAGGCGCGCTCAGGATGCCTGCGGTTTCTGCCGTCAACGGCAGCAGATTCACGAGGATTTCGGCCTGCGCCAGAAACGTGCCCAGGCTCTCGCGCCCGTGGAAGGTGGTCACACCGGGAATGCTGCGTGGTGTGCGGCTCCAGCCAATAGTCCGGAAGCCAAGCGGAGCGAGCTTGCGGACGAAATCGCTCCCCATCACGCCAAGCCCCATGACTCCGACGGTGCGTTGAAACGCGGGAACTCCAGGCAGCTGACGCCACAGGGCCTGGCGCTGTTGCGTGGCATAGCAGTGCATGTTGCGGTGAAAATGCAGTACGCCGTACAACGCGTACTCCGACATCTGATCCGCCATGCCCGCATCCACGATGCGCACGATCGGCACATTGTCTGGGAGCTGCGGATCGGACAGGAGATGGTCCACGCCGGCCGCAAGCGACAAGATGGCCTTGAGGTTCGGCAGGCTCCGCAACAGACCGGGTTGCGGCCTCCATGCCAGCGCGTAGGTCACGCGCGAGAGGTCACCGGTATCCGGCCAGACGCGGAATTCCAACTCCGGCAACTGGCGGGCCAGGGCCTCGCGCCACGGTTCTGGGTCGTCGCTGTGGCTGTAGAAGAGGATCGTCACTCTCCGGCCATCCGAAGAAACTTCAGACCAACAATAGGCCGCCACGACGCCAAGGCGCCAAGAACGCCCAAGCGACGGATGCGATAGAAACAGTGCACGGAAAAGTTGAGCACAAGTGATCGAACCGCCTTACAGACAAAGCTTTACCAAAAGCAAACGCGATTGTCCCCGACGGCTCGGCCCGCCCTGCTCGGTATTCTCACTAGCTTTTCTTGGCGTCGTGGCGTCCTGGCGGCCAAATGCCGTTGTTGCTCATTTCAGTAACTCATCTCTCCGGCCAGCGGCCAACCACGCTGTAGCGCGAGCCCTCTGCATTCAGCTCTGAACGCACAAGGACGAATTCGCTTGCTAGCCAGTGCACGGGAGCGATCGTGAGATCGAGCGGCTTGCACCGCGCCTTGCGCAACACCGTCACGTGTGCCGCGTATGGACGCCCGTCGACGTGAAATCCGGCGTCGAGCAGAGCACCCGCCAAGCTGCCCGCCAATTGCAGCATCGGCTGTGGCGTCACGCTCGGCCCGATCCAGGCTATCCCGTTGTGCTTCCAGCATCCCGCCGTATCCAGAGCGAACGAAAACGCCTCGAACGCCGTGCGCGCTGCCGCCGCCTCCACGTCGCCCATCTTCTCCAGCGCAATATCGCCCAGGAATGCGAGCGTAAGATGGATCGATTCCCGGCGCGTAGGCTTGCCACCCAACCGTCGCTGCAGGTCGCGTCCGATCTGCGCGAGCGTAGCCTGGACTGCCGGCTCTGGCCACAGAGCAAAGAAGAGCCGGGCCTGCGCAGGACTCACTGCGCGACCGGCGACGCGGGAGCGGCCTCGATCAACGCGACGGCCTGTGCGGCGATCCCCTCCCCGCGCCCGGTGAAGCCCAGCCGCTCGCTGGTCTTGGCTTTGATGTTGATCTGCTGTCCCGAGACGCCCAGTGTTTGCGCGATACACGTCGTCATTGACGCGATGTGCGGCGCCATTCGCGGCGCTTGAGCGACGATCGTCGCGTCCACGTTGACGATACGAAAGCCGTGATCGTGCAGGCGTGAGGCGGTCGCGCTCAGGAGCGCTCGGCTATCGGCGCCGCGCAACCGCTCCTCCGTGTCGGGAAAGTCGCGCCCGATATCGCCCAGGCCGGCTGCGCCCAGCAGCGCGTCGCAGATCGCGTGCAGCAGTACGTCGCCGTCGGAGTGCCCCAGCAGGCCCCGGTCGAAGGGAATCTCGACTCCACCCACGATCAGCTTGCGCCCCGGCACGAGCGCGTGGACGTCAAATCCTTGTCCTATCCGAAACACAATTCGATCAAGGCAAATAAGCCGCCAAGGCGCCAAGGCGCCACGAAGGCGAAATTCCGAATAGGTATCGGTGCCAGCAACTCTTCACCTAAGAAAACACTATCCGTCGGATCCCGTCTCGGACTAAGTGCTCGTTAAAGTTAATAAGCATACCTAGCTGAGTACCTGACGCCTTTAGATAGGAAATAACTTGAGCTTTGTGGAAGGGGATCAATTTGTCAACCGATTTCAGCTCTACTACGACGATACCCTCGACGAGGAAGTCGAGCTTGCCTTTGCCGACAAGTTCCCCCTTATATGTGATCGGGAAATCCTTCTGCTGCTCGAACCGAAGGCCGCGCAGTCTAAGCTCGACCGCAAGAGCTTGCTCATAGACCGCTTCGAGATAGCCTGGTCCCAATGTTCGATGGACTTCAAAAGCAGCGTCAACGATTTTCGCTGCCACATCGTCGGCTTCCCGGCTCGGCTCCACTTTCACGTGCCTGCATTCCTTGGCGTCTTGGCGCCTTGGCGGCTCGAACCGTGTTTCAATGGCGTCTCCGTGGTTCATGGAAGCTCGCCTTTGAGGATCAGCGCAGCCAGGCCCAAGTCCTCCGGGTAGGTGACCTTGATGTTGGCGGCGCTGCCCATAACTAAGCGCGGGCGATGGCCGAGCTGCTCCATGGCCCCGGCTTCGTCCGTGATACGGGCGGGATCGGCCGCGCGCAGTGCAGCGAGCAGAGGCCCAAAGCGAAACATCTGAGGCGTCTGCGCCTGCCACAGCTCGTCGCGCGGTTCGGTGCGGAGCACCCGATCCTCGCCGTCGCTGCGCTTGAGCGTATCCGCCAGCGGGATGGCGAGAAGCCCGCCGTCATCCTCAGGTGTGAGCTCGGCGATCAGCCGGTCGATCAACGTATCAGTCAAGCACGGCCGGGCGGCATCGTGCACCAGTACCCAGTCGTCCGGTTGAACCTCGCCGCGCATCCTCTCGAGTCCGAGCGCGACGCTTTCGGCCCGGGTCGTGCCGCCACAGAACAGGGGCACAAGAGCTTCGCCGAGCTCGCTCCAGTCGTAGCCGCGAAACAAGCGGTCCTCGGGATGCAAAACAACGAAGGTGCGGCTGAGACGCGGGTGGCCGCACAGGCAGCGCAACGCGTACCAGAGCAACGGCCGTTGGCCGATCTTCAAATATTGCTTGGGCAGCGCCTCTCCCATGCGGGCGCCAGTTCCTGCGGCCGGGACCAGGCCGAAATAGCCCGCCATTGCGCCCCTCGGTTGCGGTTTGTGCCGCTATTATCTAGGGAAGCTCTGATCAAGTCTTGCACGGCCAGGCAACGCCTATCTACGGTAATCTAGGCCGATGCTCGATCTTCCGCTCCCCGTACCCGGCTCCCGCAGCAGCGCGAGCGGGTTGCACGGCTCCAGCGACGCACTCGCCATAGCCGAACTCGCCAAGCAGCGGCGCCTCGTCGCGGTCCTGACGAGCCAGGCGCTGGACGGCCAGCGCCTCGCGGAGGAAATCCCGTTCTTCGCCCCCGGCCTGCGCGCGCACTATTTTCCCGACTGGGAGACGCTGCCCTACGACAGCTTCTCTCCCCACCAGGACCTTGTTTCGGAGCGGCTGGCTACGCTGTACCAGATCACCCACGGCGCCTGCGACGTGTTCATCGTCCCCGTCGCCACGGCGCTGCAGCGCCTGCCGCCCGTTCAGTTCCTCGCCGCCTACAGCTTTTTTCTCAAGCAGGGCGACAGCATCGAGCCGCACGCGCTGCGGCATCAGCTCACGCTCGCCGGCTACACGCACGTCACGCAGGTCGTTTCGCCGGGCGAGTACAGCTTTCGCGGCGGCGTGATCGACCTGTTTCCGATGGGCAGCGCCCTGCCCTATCGCATCGACCTGTTCGACAACGACATCGAGAGCCTGCGCACCTTCGACGTGGACACGCAGCGCTCCATTTATAAGGTGAACGACGTGCGCCTGCTGCCAGCGCGCGAATTCCTCACCGATGAGGCAGCGCGTACGCGCTTCCGTCAGAACTTCCGCGAGAAGTTCGAAGGCGACCCGTCGCGCAGCCAGCTATACAAGGACGTCAGCAACGGCGTGTTCCCGGCTGGCATCGAGTATTACCTTCCACTATTCTTCGATGGCACTGCGCTCATCACCGACTACCTGCCGCCCGAAACGATTGTGCTGCTCCGCGGTGATTTGCAGGGTCAGATCGACGCGTTCTGGCGCGACACGCGGGCGCGCTACGAGCTGCTGCGCGGCGATCGCGACCGGCCATTGCTGCCGCCACACGACCTGTTCCTTCTACCGGACGAGTTGTTCGGCGCACTGAAGCCGTTTGCACGCATCGCGCTGTCGGAAGAGCAGGACGCGCACGCGCACCCTGCCCCCGTCTCGGCGTTGCCGCCGCTCCAGGTCGACCGGCGCGCAGACAGCCCGCTTCATAGTCTGCGCGACTTCGCTGCGCGCTTTGCCGGGCGCATCCTGTGCATCGCCGAGACGCTCGGGCGGCGTGAGACCATGCTCGACTACTTTGCGGAGTACGGTCTGCCGCTCACTCAATGCGACGGTTTCAGCGCGTTTCTCGCAGGCAGCGAAAAACTCATGCTCAGCGTCGGCCCGGTCGCGTGCGGGTTCGTCGCTGAGGACGCCGGCTTCGCGATCGTCACCGAGAACGAGCTGTACGCTGCCCAGGCGCGCGCCCGCGACCGCCGCGAGCCGGCCAACAGGCTGGCGGCCGAGCACATGCTGCGCGATCTGTCCGAGGTCAAAGTCGGCGACCCGGTGGTGCACGCGCAGCACGGCATTGGCCGCTACCTGGGGCTGGTCACCCTGGATCTGGGGGAAGGCACGACCGAGTTTCTCGCGCTCGAGTACGAGGGTGGCGACAAGCTCTACGTGCCGGTGTCTCACCTGGAGGTGATCGGACGCTACAGCGGCGCCGCGCCCGAGGCCGCGCCGCTGCACAAGCTGGGCAGCGGTCAGTGGGAGAAAGCGAAGCGCAAAGCCGCGGAGCAGGTGCGGGATACGGCGGCGGAGCTGCTCAATCTCTACGCCCAGCGCGCTGCCCGCAAGGGGCACGCATTCACGCTCAAACCCCACGACTACGAAGCTTTCGCCGACGGCTTCCCGTTCGAGGAGACGCGCGAT
Organism: Burkholderiales bacterium; assembly: GCA_035622675.1. GTDB lineage: Bacteria > Pseudomonadota > Gammaproteobacteria > Burkholderiales > SHXO01 > SHXO01. The sequence continues at coordinate 7,326 of DASPUW010000299.1, forward strand.
CAGGCGACCGCCATCGATGCCGTGATCGGCGACCTGACGGCCGGCAAAGCCATGGACCGTCTGGTGTGCGGAGATGTCGGGTTCGGCAAAACCGAGGTGGCGCTACGCGCAGCGTTCATCGCGGTGCTGGACGGGAAGCAGGTTGCTGTGCTGGTGCCCACGACGCTGCTCGCGGAACAGCACTTCCAGACTTTCAGCGACCGCTTCGCCGACTGGCCGGTCAAGATCGCCGAGTTGTCGCGCTTCCGCTCAGGCAAAGAGCAGGAGACGACGCTGTCCTCGCTTGCACAGGGAAGCATCGACATCGTGATCGGCACTCACAAGCTGATTCAGGACAAAGTCCGATTCAAGAATCTGGGGCTGGTCATCATCGACGAGGAGCACCGCTTCGGCGTGCGCCACAAGGAGCGGCTGAAGGCGCTGCGCGCCGAGGTCGACGTGCTGACCCTGACGGCCACGCCCATTCCCCGCACGCTGGCGATGTCGCTCGAGGGTCTGCGCGACTTCTCGGTGATCGCGACGGCACCGCAGAAGCGTCTCGCCATCAAGACGTTCGTGTCGCGCTTCTCCGAGGGACTGGTGCGCGAGGCCGTGCTGCGCGAGCTCAAGCGCGGCGGGCAAGTCTACTACGTGCACAATCAAGTGGAGACCATCGAGAACGCCGAAGCGCGGCTGACCAAACTGCTGCCGGAAGCGCGCATCCGCATCGCTCACGGCCAGATGCCGGAGCGCGAGCTGGAGCTGGTGATGCGCGACTTCTATCAGCAGCGCTTCAGCGTGCTGCTGTGCTCGACCATCATCGAGACCGGTATTGACGTCCCGACCGCCAACACGATCATCATCGACCGCGCAGACAAGTTCGGCCTCGCGCAGCTGCACCAGCTGCGTGGGCGCGTCGGGCGCTCGCACCATCAGGCGTACGCCTATCTGCTGATACCCGACGAGGGCGCGATGACGGCGAACGCGCGCAAGCGTCTGGAGGCGATCCAGATGATGGAGGAGCTCGGGGCGGGGTTCTATCTCGCCATGCACGACCTGGAGATTCGCGGCGCGGGCGAAGTGCTGGGCGAGTCGCAGAGCGGTCAGATGCAGGAGGTGGGCTTCAACCTGTACGCGCAGATGCTGAATGCGGCGGTCAAGTCGCTCAAAGCGGGCCGGGAGCCAGACCTGTCGCAACCGCTCGCCGTAACCACCGAGATCAACCTGCACGCGCCCGCGCTGCTACCTGAGACGTACTGCTCCGACATCCACGAGCGCCTCGTGCTCTACAAGCGCGCTGCCAACTGCGAGACGCTCGACGAGGTCGAGCTGCTGCAGGAGGAGCTCGTCGACCGCTTCGGGCTGCTGCCGGAGCCCGCCAGAGCGCTGACGGACAGCCATCGCCTGCGCATCGAAGCCAAGGCGCTCGGGATCTGGAAGGTCGATGCGGGCCCGGACAGCATCGTGCTGCACTTCGTGAAGGACCCACCGGTCGACCCCGGGCGGATCATCCAGCTCATCCAGACGCGAAAGCACTTCAAGCTCTCCGGCCAGGACCGCCTTCGGATCGAGGAATCTCACGGCCCTGTGGCCGAGAGAGTGCAAAGAATGCGCGCCATATTTCGGGACTTGGCGCAACCCGCAACCGCAAAAGCCGGGGCCAGGTAACACTCGGCGCTGCTACTTCACCCTCGCGATCAGCGGACCACGCTCCGGTACAGTCGTTCAGGGACACCAAATCTCCCAATCTGCAAGGTTTCAGTCTACGAAACCTTATCGCTTCCCTGTCACTTCACTGATGACGACCGCTTGAAGTGATGCTTCTGTTGTCGAGACTGCGCTGCGCTTGCATTATCATGGCGCTATGACTTTGCGCATATGCGGATGCAAAGGGCTTCCGCATACACTCGAGTTCGGTGCAGCGATGAGATCCAGGCGAGCGTGACCCAATTGACCACGACGACCGGTTGCAGCGAGCCGGGGCGCCAACTGTCCGGTGCCTTGCTGCTACTCGCTAGTCTCGGCGGCTGTGCCACCGCTTCAGTGGCCCCGACCTCTCCGCCGGCAACGCCGACCTACACATTTGACCAGTCGGTTCCGTATCGGACAAACCCGGCTTTCGACTCAACCTTGACGATCTATGTATATCCACCGAGCGACCCTCTCGACTGGAAGAGTCCCAAGACGGCCTCGATCCGGTTTGCGGTAAGTGCACTCCGGGAAAAGGAAGCCAATGCGACCGGCAAGAAGAAGTTTGTCAATGATTGGGGAGAAGAAGTGGGGTTCCCATACGGCTATCGCTCGACGATGGGGCACACGATCGCTCACATCCAGTGCCAACCTGCTGGAGAGCCCGTAGTTTTCGACAAATGGGCGAGCCTCTCCGGACAGGACTTCCGTGAGGTCGACGAGCAAAACCTGCGGGATGATATTGGACTATCGGTTCTGTTCTACAACTACACGGACGGGTTCATCATCGCGGGTCAGGAAAATCGACAACGTCTCGCTTTCTACCGAGGAGAGAGAAAGGGCGCTGGAGGGAAGCCCGTGGAGCTGCACCCACGGTACATGTCCTTTAGCATCGACGCAGAAGCGTGCAAACGGATCAAGGAGTTCGAGCAACACTTCGAAAGCTACCACTACTCTCAAACTATCTCCTATGAGGAATTCCTGGTATTGCAGCCCAAGCCCATTGACCATCTCTACTTCTCGACCAACTTTGATCCGCTCGACACTTACCTGACTCATTTGAGCGGCGGCCAGACATTCGAAGGGGGTGGTTGCGCTCCATTTGGCGTGTCTCTCATTCGAGCGGCGGGCATTCTCGTGGACGAAGACGGCGCGCTGGATCCGGCCTTGCAGGACAAGTGGAAGCTGCAGCTCGAGATCGGGCAGGAGCTGCTGGGAGGTCCGGACATCAAGGATGCCAAGGGAAACATCCTGATCAAGACCACCGACGACAACGGGCGCGAGCGCAGGATCTCGAACTTCCTCCTGGTCGCCGGCTACATGGGCGACCAGTGGACGGAAGAAAGCAAAGACAACAACGCCAAGTTCAACAGACTGGTGAGATTCTCGAACTACGATCCGCAGAAGATGTGGGACTTCATCGGTGATGTGATGACCTGCTTGAAATCCAATCGGGTGACCTGCACCGCCGCGGCCACGATGTTCCTGGACAGCAAGTTCCTGAATGGCAGGGCGGTGCGGATCGGTGACGCGTTCCTGTTCACGGACAAGCGCGTATACGGGAGCAAGTTCGATGAGATCTGGGAGATCCTCAAGGAAACATGGCCTTTTTCTCCTGGTCGGCAACCTCTGAACAACGTGGTGGAAGGCATCCAGATCAATCAGTGATCGTGTGAACGTTGCCGTCTTGCAACTGCGTGACAATCAACATCAGCTTTTGTCGTCATTGCTCGCTTGCGGCGTTCGGCGTACGATTCGCACCGTCGCACCGAAGCGGTCGACGACCGATTTGTCTCCTTCCCACTGGCGCCACAGCTTCAGGCGCAGCTCGACGTTGCCGGCCGTGACTGCTCTGAAGGACAAGCTGCGCTCACCCGCTCCGCCAACACCCCCATCCGCTGCAGGCAAATACTCCGACTCCACCAGCCGCAGAGCATCACCGCTGGTGCTGTCCGTAGACCACACGAAACCCGTGCTGGGATTCTCAGCCAGGCGAACCGCGACGACGTCGCCAACCCTCAGCTGGACGCTGCTGCCGCTATCTGCGCGCGTGAGCGCTCTCACGGCCGCTGTGGGCGTGCCATCGGCGTCGGTGTCCGCGGGTGCAATACGAGTCACCGCAAGCAACGCGGAAACGGCGAGTGCGCCGGCTCCGACTGCGACCGCGACGCGCAGGCGCTCGAGAGGCATGTATTCGGAACTCATGATCCGACGTGAGCGCTGTGCTCTCGCTCTTGCATTCACGTCTGCATTTTTTAGTCTCATGTTTCGCTGCTGTCAAATCTCACACTTTGGTAGATTCGCGGACTCATGACGTCTGCAAAATCACGTTTCATTCGTATGCGATCGGTAAGCGCATCGATGGCACACAGAGGTACCCGAGATGTGTGCCGGTAACCCGATCGCGGCTCGTCGCCACGCGTGAGACAATTGCGCATTGCCCGAATGCGGGAGCGTGTGACGGTCAGAAGGCGCGTGCGCGATGGCCGATATCGTAGTCACAGAAGCGGATCTCGGTCGCAAGATGACTGCGCGCGTGGGCGACACGGTCGTCGTACGTTTGCCCGAGAACCCCACCACTGGATTTCGCTGGGCCCTCGCGTCACCGCAAGGCGACGTGCTCGATCTCGCGCACGACGACTTTCAAGCTTCGGAGCAGACGGGCGTCGGCGCTGGTGGGCTGAGGGTGTTTCGCTTTGGCGCGAAGCACGCGGGCAGCGGCCGGATCGAGCTCAAGCTCACGCGGGCGTGGGAGAGCGGTCCGCCGAAAGCGGCTTTCAGCGTCGACGTGAAGGTCGGTTGAGCGGCGCCGCGGCGCCGCGGGCGGAAACCGCGCGCTGCTGCAGCCGCGGCGTTGCGCGCCGCAAGATCTGCAGCTCCATCGGGGCGAGCGCAATGCGGATCGCCTTGGCTGGCCCGCGCGTCACCCCTCTGCTCACCTCCGTGATCTCGACCGCGTCAGCAGGCTTCACCAGAACGACTGACGGCCTCCCGCCGGCGGGCGGCGCGCTCACACCCACTGATTTGTTGCTGAATGCGACGTCGAACAAGGCATTCGCCGGATTCAACGCGGTGTCGACGAGGACTTCTCCACTCCAGGCATCCTGCGTGTTGGTGTTCGCCACGATCACGGTCTCATCCTCGTTCAGGATGCGCGAAAAAGCGAGGACACCTCCGCGGAAGCTCGACACGCCGAAGTGCACGCCGTCTCCCGACACGGGCCGGAAGTACTGGCGCCCGTAGCGCAGACTCGGCTGCGCCTGCCGGATCGCAGACAACGCTTCGACCGCTTGGAAGAATGCGTGCTGGCGGTCGAACGCATCCGGTTTGCCCCAGAGTGCTTCGCGCACCGCGCTATCCTCATCGCCGCGCCCGCACAGCCCCTGCTCCGTGCCGTAATACAGACACGGGATCCCCTGCAGCGTGAACAGCAGCGCCAAGCCTAGCGTCAGCTGATCGGCGTACTTCATGGGTGCGTCCGGTGCGCTGTAGAGGAACCGGTTGCGCTGATCGTGATTGTCCAGGAAGGTGACGAAGAAGCGGCTCGCCTCGCCGTGGGAGCTCAGCACGTCGCGCTCGACCGCCTTGCGGCGCTCGAACATTGCCACGATGTCGCTGGGCGGGAGCCACCCCTTGATCATGGCGGGCAAGCGGAAGAACAGCGGGAAGTCCAGCGCGGCGTCCACGCCCATGAGATCCGTGTCTTCGGTCGCCTGACGTCCAACGAAGCGCGCAATCTTGTCCTCCTCGTCGTACACCTCGCCGAACGTGAAGAAGTTCCTCTTGCCGATGGACAGGGCGAACTCGCGCATGGCGTTGCCGAACACCAGAGCGAAATCCGGCTCAACGTATTTCAGGGTATCGATACGGAAACCGTCCACGTCGAGCGTGGCGATCAGGTACTGACAGGCCCGGATCAGCGCGCTGCGCACAGGAAACCACACGCGGCCCTGTGGATCAGGCTCCTGAAACGCAGTCACGAACTCCTTCAGCGAAGCGAAATCGCCGCCGCCCTCACCGCCGCGCCCCTGCCGGCGGAAGAGCTCGTTGCGCCGCAGGTCGATCGGCCACACCGCCGCGTCGGGCCCCGGGTCCGCCGGCGCAAGCACCCAGTCGCCGCGGCCGTTCCCGTTGGCATCGCGCCAGCGGATGCCGTAGGGAAACCAGCTCCAGTCGGCCTCGTTCACGCCGCTGCCATCCGGCAGTTTGTACTCGAACACATCACCGGCGTGATTCAGCACCACGTCGAGGATGACGTAAATGCCGCGAGCATGCGCCGCATCGACCAGCTCTCGCAGCTCGCGCTGCGCGAGCGCAGGATCGCGCCGGGCTGCCTCCGGATCGCGGCAGAAGCGCGGCTCGATGCTCAGGAAGTCCTGGATACCGTAGCCGTGATAAGTGTTGGCGTCGTACTGGCAGTTCTTGAGCACGGGCGACAGCCAGATGGCGCCCGCGCCCAGGCGCCGGAGGTAGTCGAGCTGGCGGCGCACGCCTTCGAAGGTGCCGCCCTGAAACACGCCGCACTGCGCGTCGTAGGGCGCGTACACAGGAGGTGCCGTCGGATTGTTGAAGCGGTCGATCAGAAGGAAATAGATCCAGCGGTCGCGCCAGTCCTCGGGTGAAGGAAACGGCGAGGCGACGCGGACGGTCCTGCGGCCCACCCGCACCGGATTCAAAGCCGGTGAGCGCGCCCGCTCGAAGGCGTTACCGACTTCGGCGTCGAACACCGAGCGCACCATGCTGCGGCTCGGCCTCGAGCGCGCGCGACGCGCGCTACTGCGGCGCGGGGGAGGCTTCTTCGTGCGCGCCACGCGCAATCGGCTGCCGCATCGAGCCCGACCAGGCAGTTCCTTCCTTGGCTATGATCCCTTCTACCCGCTCGACCAGAATCGGGAGCCCGGGTTCCACGTTGTATGGACCGCTGCGGGTGAGGAACATGAACTTCTCGTGCTTGAGCGCTTCGGCGGTGGCGCGGTATTCGATCCAGTTCTCCTGGAACTTGTACAGGCCGAGCAAGCCGGAGATGATGGCGATCGACACGCTGATGACGCTCACCAGGATGCCGATCGGCGGGCTGCCCGGCACCAGACTGCTGAACAGCGGGATGCTGCTCGCCAGGATCACCTCCAGCACTCGCAGCGCGCGATACCAATGTTGATTGTTGGCGGCGCGCCGATCGTACCACTGGGCCTGGCTGTCCAGCCGCTGCTCCAGGTATTCCTGTTCGGTCATCGCGGGTCTCCCTGATCGCACTGCCCTTTCACAACGGCGATCATCGCCCCGATTCAGGCGGTCTGCAACCGCAGGCTCGTGACGGGCGCGTTGGGCTGCGGTAGCATTCGATTTTTTCGAGGTCGCCCGATGTACCGCGTCGGTACGGTCGGCCACCGCACGTTCTCCACACCACAAGTCGCTACCTTCGTCGCTGCTGCCTGCAGATCCGTCCTGCGCGACGCGCTGCACGAGCACGGGCGGGTTATCGCGGTTTCGGCGCTCGCGGAAGGGACCGACATGTTGTTTGCCGAAGCCGCCCTCGAGCTCGACCTGCGGCTCGAGACGGTCCAGCCTTTCACGGGCTATGAAACCGACTTCACCGATCCGCCGCTGCGCGAGCGATATCTGCGGCTGCGTGCGGCTGCGCACCAGGAAACCCTGATGCCTTATCATGTTCGCTCGGAGCAGGCTTATGCAGCTGCCATGCGCGCGATTGTGGAACACTGCGATATGGTTGTGATCGCCTGGGACGGTTCCGCCTCGCCATCCAGTGCGGGCACCGGCGCGGCCGTGAAGCTCGTCCGGCGGTTGCAGCGATCCTGGGTGCACCTCGATGTGCGAGACCGCTCGATACGGCCGCATCTGCTCCGAACCGGCACCGAGTGAGTGGATGAGGATAGCCCAATCATCATGCAGCTGAGACTGGGTGAGTCGGCCGTCGCGCTGATCATCTTGCTTGTCTTTGTTCTCGCGTTTGCCGGGGCCTGGTTCCTGCAGGCGAGAGTGGAGCAGGATCTGCCTGCGCCCGACACCCTGCCGCCCGCGCTGCAGGAACAAATCAGCCGTTACGAGGTGGAGAGGCTGAAGGCGCAGATCAAACAGATCCGCAGCGACACCGCGGGCAGCCTGTTCTGGCTGAAGATGGTCGCGCTATTCGTCACGGTAGGTGGCGCGGTTGGCGGCTATCTGGTGGGTCTGAAGGGCAGCACGCGACAGCGCATCGAGTTCGAGGACCGCAAGAGCGTCGACGCCGCCTATCAGGCCATTCTCGCCGAGCTGGCGAGCGACCGGCCGCTGCTGCGCGCGGCAGCTGCAGTGAAGCTCGGCGCGCTGCTCGAGCGATTTCCTTCGGAATGGCTGGTCGGACCGCAACGGCGCCAGGAACTGACCGATTTGACCAAGCGCGTCATTGCCGCTTCCCTGTCGATCGAAACCGAAACGAAGGTACTCAAGGCCCTCACCATCGCTCTCGTCATGCATAAGCCATGGGCGGATGCGAGCGACGGGCAGAAACGGCGCCTCAGCGACTGCATTGGTCTCGACCTGTCGGGGGCAAAGGCGGAAGACGCGTACTGGGCGCGCGTGGATTTCTCGAACGCGGACTTCTACAACGCCAATCTCTCGGAGGCTTCCCTGAGGGGCGCCGTCCTGCGGGGGTCACAATTCCGTGAAGCTTCGCTGCGCAACGCCGTGCTCAGAGACGCGGATTGCAGTGGTGCCAACTTCAAACTGTGCGACATGCGCAACGCCGACCTGTCCGGCGTGCGTCTCGACGGCGCCAACTTCGAGCAAGCCAAAGTCGCGGGAGAGATCCTCGTTGGCGCCACTCTCGACAAACCCCCGGCGAACCTGGGCATGCCGGTGGACATCTCGACTTCGGACGTCCAGCAGACGGTCACGATCGAAACCTGGCTGCACAGCCACGGCATCGCGCTGCCTCGAGTCGCCTAGCGGGGGAATAGGCCGCACCTCAGCGCGCGAGGTCCAGCTTGCGCGCCCAGTTCTGCCACGCCTTCAGTTTTTCCCGGCAGTCGGAGAATCGCTTTCCGTTTTCGTCGAGGTTTTCGATGATGTCTCGCCCGCTAACGGGACTGGCTGCGGAATCTCCCCCATCAGCTCGGCCGGCGGCTTGAGGCAATCTTTCAGGCTGCCTTGTGATGGCTGTGTTGTACAGGCCGATAAAGCTAGCGTAGAAAATACGATCGTCCATAGAAACACGGGTGGTGACATCGCTTGCCTCCAGTTGAGGATCCGCTGAACTGAGTGGCGAAGAGGGCGCCGTAGCGCTATCCGTAGCCGATGCCACGGTTCCGGTCGCGCTCGATACCGGCGTCGAGCTGACAGCGCCGGCGTTCGTTTCCGCTCTCACCGGCAGCACCGCGGGCCGCGCGGGAGCGGGGCACTTCGTTCTCACCTGAATCGCAGGGCCGCGCGACTCCGCCTGCTTCATCGCTTGCTGGATCTGCGCCGAGAGCTCCTGATTCCTGTTGCGTTCCTCTTCCAGCGCTTTGGCGGTCTGCTCTTGCACTAAGCGCTCCTTTTCACGCAACGCGTCCACTTCCTTCTGGTACTTCTGCTGCTGAGCGAGCAATGCAGCGTCACGTCGATTGCTCTCGACCTTCACGCCAGCCAGAAATGCCGCCAGCAGCGCGACGCCAAGGCCGATCAGCATCCACAAGCGAGGGCTCAGAAAGGAGAACATCGAGACTTCCTCCTCATCATCCGGACACAGATATTCCGCATTCGTCGGAGGTATATCCGAGGTCGCGCGAAGATCCAATATAACTTTCGGTGTGCTTGCTCAACCGCATGGGCAAGCTAAACTGGTTTTCAGTGTTGTTCTTCCGCAAACGCGATCATAGACCTTCACATTAAGCCGTGCCGCATGACCGCTTTCGCGCTCTGTTGTCGCCGCGACCCACCACTGTCCGGTTGCAAACTTATCGTTTTGTTAGGTTTGAGCTCGGACGCGGCAACAAGACTGCAAACGTTCAACGCATCATCAAGTATGCTTAGCGTGCCTGCCTCCGACAGGAATTGCGAAGTGACTGTAGCTTTTTCTTTGCGCCCGATCGCGCTGATCTGTCTCGTATCCGGCGCGGGTTTTGTTTGGGCGGATAC
>DASPUW010000300.1:0-2573 GCA_035622675.1 Burkholderiales bacterium
CCGCATCCCGGTGTTCGTCGACGGTGGCATCCGCCGCGGCACCGACATCTTCAAGGCGCTCGCGCTCGGAGCGACCGCGGTCGGCATCGGCCGGCCGCAGGCCTGGGGGCTGGCTGCCTTCGGTCAGAGCGGCGTCGAGGCGGTGCTCGACATCCTCAACCGCGAACTGGTAGCGATCATGCGCCAGGCCGGCACGCCGACGCTCGCTGACATTACGGGCGCGAGCGTCGTGCGCCCGGCGGCCTAAGGAGCTGATATGGTCGCGGTAGTTCCACTGAGTGATGCGTCGCGGCGTCCCATGCGGTTCCCGTGGGTCACGCTGGCGATTATCGCGCTCAATGCGCTCGTCTTTGTTCTCGAACTCTCTCGCGGCGAGGAGTTCGTAGTGCGCTGGGCGGTCATTCCTGCCGACATCGCATCAGGTCATCACCTGGCCACGCTCCTGACCGCCATGTTCCTGCACGGCGGTTGGTTGCACATCATCGGCAACATGATATTCCTCTGGGCCTTCGGGCCCGAGATCGAGGACCTCATGGCGCCGGGGAGGTATCTGGCCTTCTACATTCTGGGAGGCGTGGCGGCGATGCTGGCGCAAGTCGTCGCGGCTCCAGCGTCAACCGTCCCTGCCCTGGGTGCGAGCGGAGCGATTGCTGCCGTCATGGGCGCATTTCTGGTGACCTACCCTCGCGACAAGATTCGATCCTTACTGGTCATTCTGGTGTTCGTCAGCGTCACATACATACCGGCGGCCTTGCTCATCGGGGTTTGGTTCCTGATTCAGTTCTTCAGCCTCGGAGCGGTCACCGAGCAGCCGGCGGGTGGGGTGGCATACGCAGCGCATGTCGGTGGTTTTATCTTTGGGGCTGTGGCTGCGCGCCTGTTCGAGGCTCAGCAGCGATTTGCAGACTAAGCGCCGACCAGGAAAGTCCGCGCTGAAGCAACGCAGCGGCTTTTCAGAAAGCCGATGCCGTCAACTTGATGTCCGCATGGCTCCAGGCCGAGTCAAACTGCCGCGCGGCCTCGGTGGCCTCCGCGGTCTTGCCTTGCGCCTGCAGTGCGGTGCTCAGGCCGTAAAGTGCCCAACCGTTCGCGGGATTCCGTCGTAAGTCCTCCCGATAAACGATTTCAGCCTCGTGCGGTTTGCCTGCCTGCACGAGCTGCGCCCCCAACAGGTGGCGCGCCGGAAAAAACCAGTCCTGCGGCTCGTTGTACGCAAGGCGGTCTTCCGCGGCGACGGCCTGCCGAAGCGATGCCACCGCCTCGTCGGAGCGCCGTTCGGCGGCCGCAATGCGCGCCTGAATGATCGGTATTGCCACTGCCAGCACGTCCCTGACCGAGTTCATGCCTGCCGGAACCTCGGCCGGTGTCTGCGATACGAGTGCCTGCAACTCGGCGAGGGTCATGCGCGCCTCGTCGAGGCGCCCCTTGGCCGCGAGGGCAACGGCGCGCCCGTAAAGAAATCCTCCGGTCAGCCCGACAAGCTTTGGATTGGGGGCCGGCATCGCGAGCAAGTCATCCCACAGCCCGAAGCGAACGCGCGCGGTATATGACTCGGCGATGTACCAGTCGGCGCCCGGCATGGCGAGCAGCATGGCGTCCGAGACGGCCTTACGCGAACCATCGGTGGCCGCGATGGCCTCGGCCCTGCGCCCCTCCATGGCAGCTGAGCACGCGAGAAACTGGTAGTTGTGAGCCGTGTACATCACCGGGTAATAGTCCAGCGGTCGGGTGCGACTGACGTACGACTCATCGGCAGCGGCGCCTCTGCGATTGGCTTCAGCGGCGTCTTCATAGCGGCCAATTCTCTGCATGATGTGTGCCGGCATGTGCACCATGTGTCCGGCTGCCGGCATCAAGGTCTTCAATCGCTCGGCGGCTCCGAGGGCCCTGTCGGGGTGCGGCGAGGCCTCGAGCGCGTGAACCAGATAGTGATTCGCCCCAGGGTGACCCGGATCACGAGCCAGCACCGATTCGAGTATCGCGACGATGCGTTCCGTGTCGGCGGCCGGCTTGCCGTCCGGTGTCCAAAGCTTCCAGGCATTGATGTTCATCAACGCCTCGGCGTAGAGCGTCTGCACATCCAAATCGTCCGGGAAGCGCGCGGCAACAGCCTTCATCGAGTCGGCGTAGGCGACGAGTATGGTCGTGGTCTTGGCAGGATCGAGCGGGGAGGCGGTCGGATAACGGCTCGCGAGCGCCGCGATCAATGCCTGCTCGACGGGTGAGGCGTGCGACACCTTATCGCGCGCCTTGTTGAGCGCAGCGAACGCGACCTTGGCACGCTCCTCAACCAGGAACGGGAGGTTGTAATTGGGACCGACGGTCAACGACACACCCCAGAAGCAGGCGGCGCACTCGGGGTCCAGCTCCGCGGCCTTGGCAAAGGAGCGCGTAGCTTCGTCGTGATTGAAGCCCCACATCAGAGCCAGCCCCTGATCGAAGTACTTCTGGGCCTCTGCTGAGGAGGTCGTGATCGGGCGGTGCACGTTGCCGAGTCCCTCGAAGAGCAGCGCTCCTCGAGCCCAGTCCGCGACGGTGGTAGGGACGGGCGGCATGTCCTCCATCTGGTTCGC
>DASPUW010000301.1:0-3526 GCA_035622675.1 Burkholderiales bacterium
GCGCGAATGCGATGCTGCAAGCAAAACGGGTGGCTGCTGCGCGCGGTCTGTCTGAAGAGGAACTGCGCTCGCTGATCGAAGCGCACATAATCAGCCGCGACCTCGGCGTCTTCGGTGAGCCGCGAGTGAACGTGCTCGAGCTGAACCTCGCCCTCGAATCTGGCACTCGACAGGGGATTGGCGCAGTTCACTCGAACGTCATGCTTTCACCCTAGTCCGCGGTAGCTTCTAACCTCAGGTCATCGCAGCTCAATCTCCGGAGGATGAAATCGATGCTAGTCCAAGACTTAATGACACCCGATGTCACCACTTTGCGACGCAACGAAAAGCTGACGCTTGCTGATGACGTGATGCACCTGGGGCGGATTCGGCATCTGCCCGTTTTGGACGAGGACGGGAAGGAAGTTGTGGGAATCGTGAGCCAGCGTGATCTCTTTCACGGAGCACTAACTCAGGCACTCGGGTATGGACGTCGCGGTCGTCGCAAACTGCTGGACACACTGCTGGTCAAGGACGTCATGGCGACCGAGGTGGTCGTGACCACCCCCGAGACTCCACTTGCGGAGGCTGCACGGGTGCTGACGGAGCGCAAAATCGGGTGTCTCCCCGTAGTCAAAGACAGCCGCCTTGTCGGCATCCTCACAGAGAGTGATTTCGTTGCGTGGGTTGCGCGCAAGGCAGACTAGAGCGAGGGTTCATTTCGTCCGAACACTAGAGGTCACGGCGATCCTGAGCAGCCGCCTTCGCACACGATGAAGGACCAATAGTTCATAGAACAGCTTGAACGAGATGGTGCGGGCAACGAAGAGGTCGATCGAAGCGATCCCCGCCGTCTGATTAGAACGTCTTCCAACCCCGTGAAGGCAGTCGGCCAAAGCGCAGATTAGAGAAGCGGACGCTGAAGGCATAGCCAAGGCGATGGAGACCATCAACCAGAAGTTGACTCCCCTGTATGTACAGTACGAAGCAATTCAGGCGCAGGAGAAAATGGTCAACTCACGCAACCACAAAGAGGTTTTCATTCCCGTGAGCCCTATGGGAGTGCCGGTGGTAGGCACAATGAAGTTGGGGCAGGAGGCCGGCAAATAAACAGCTGGTGGACGACGCCGGCCAGGTCTGCCCACCTGCCGAGACTTGGAATACCGTAAGCGTGTGAGCATTCGCATGTCGCCCATAAAACCGCGGATGAGACAGAATAGGTTGGAGGTGCCGATCGACACGTATATTGAGATCGACGAAGCCGGCAGGAGGCGCCGCGTTATGATGGAGAGCGCGCGGTTCAGGCGGTGGCTGGTGTGTCGGAAACCTGGCGCAGGCGCTTCCACTGGCGCGGCGTCAGTTCCAAGACGAGGCGTGCCGGATGGGTCGAGACGCGCTCGATGACATCGCGCAGATACTCGAACGGATTGATCTGCAGGTGCTTGCAGGTCTGCACCAGCGAACACAGGATAGCGGTTCGGTGCGCCGCCGCTTCGCTCCCCGCGAACAACCAGTTTTTGCGGCCAAGCACGATCGGCCGTAGCGCCTGCTCCGCCCCGTTGTTGTCGATTTTGAGCCGGCCGTCTTCGGTGTAGCGCACCAGGGCAACCCAGTTGCGCAACGCATAGCCGACGGCTGCACCGAGCGGGCTCTTGGGTAACGCCGCCGCCCGCTGCGCCTGCAGATACGCATGCAGTTTCTCCAGGAGCGGCCGCGCCTGTTCCTGGCGCAGGCCCTGACGCGCCGGCGCAGCGAGATGCCTGTCGCTGGCCATGCGCTCGATCCCGTAGAGCTGCTTGATGAGCGCCAACGCCTGCGCGCACGGGACCGCCGCCGTCAGCAGCGCCTCCTTGAAATATCGTCGGGCGTGCGCCCAGCAGCCGACTTCGACGATCCCCGGAGATTGCGCGAACACGTCGTCATAGGCGGGTGCCGCATCCACCTGGAGATAGCCACGGTAACCAGCCAACATCTGCAACGGCCCATCCCGATTGCGTGACCAGGTAAAGTCATAAACTACCTCGCCCAGCTCGCCCCGATAGACCCACAGATGCCCGGTCCGAATCTCTGGCGCGCGACTCGGATCCTGCACCTCCAGGGTGGTGTCGTCGCATTGAATCCACGGCGACCGGCCCACCTGCTCCCGGTGCATGACGCGCACGATCGGTTCGAGTAAGTCGGCCACTGCCCCGTTCCACTCCGCGAGCGTGCGCCGTCGGATCTCCACTCCGTGACGCGCGAAGATCTGCTCCAACCGATACAGCGGCAAATGATCCGCGTACTTGGAGCTAACCAGGTGTGCCAATAGCCCCGGCCCCGGTCGTCCCTTCTCGATCGGGCGCGCTGGCAGAACCGCCTGCACCACACCTTGCTGGCAGCGCCCACAGGCGTACTTCGGTCGCACGTACTCCCGGATTACAAATGACGCCGGTACGTAGTCCAGCTCCTCGGTTACGTCCGCACCGATGCGCACCTTTGCGCGGTCACAGTTCGTGCAATGCCGCGCACTGGCCGGCGGTATTATCTCGATGCGCTCGCGCGGCAGCTCGGCTGGTAAGCGACGCCGCCCTGGGTGGCGCCGCCGCCGTGATCGAGGTTCGGCGGTTTCCTCGCGCTGCAGTTCGTCGGTGGTTTCGGCTTGTACTGGTCCCGCCGCCGCGGGCTCCAACGGCAGCACGCCTTGCTCGATTACTGGTACGCCTTTCTCGCTACGCCGCCCGAACAGCCGATGCGTCAGCACCTGCACCCGTTGGCGCAACGCCGCGTTCTCTTGGTTCAGCCGTCCGATCTCGTTGCTGAGTTCGTCGAGGACTGCCTGGGTCTCTGCGCCGCTTACTGCCGCCACCGCTCACCACCTGCAGCAGTTGCTGTACCATTATATACGCCGAATAGCTACTCGAACCGAGTATCGTTAACGGGTAAGCGCGTGTAGCGTCGGCGCTCGCCCATGACCTCGATCCCTTCCAGCAACAGATACAGCTCACGCGCGTTGATCTCATCGCGCTCCAGCGCCGCAAAGCTCCCGGCCTCCAGCCGCTTGTATAGCAGCCAGAAGCCGTCGCGCTCCCACACCAGCAACTTCACCCGATTGCGTCGGCGGTTGAAGAAGACAAACACGTGGCCAGAAAACGGGTCCTGGCGCAGGACCTCCTGCACTTGCGCGCTCAGCCGATCGAAGGACCGGCGCAGGTCCGTCGCCCCGCGCGCCACGAACACCCGCACCGACCCCGCCAGCGTCAGCATGTCGTGCGCAGGGCCTCGAGCACCTGCCGCAGCGTGGCACTATCTGCTCCCGCTGGCACTCGCACCAGATGCCCGCTGGGCACGACGATCTCCAAAACCGCTGGCGTCGTCCGAACGCTCGCCGGCGGTCGCACTTCGCTAAACACCACTGCCTTCTCCGCCGCGGTACCGTTCAGCTCCTCCGTGCCGGCATCGCGGAAGACCCGCCGCCACCACCTTAGTGTGCTCACCGGGATTCCAAGTTGCGCCCCAAATTCGCGCAGCCTCAAGCCGCTACCCTGCCAGTCCTCCAGCACTCGCCGCA